>JANMTA010000119.1:0-5781 GCA_031389965.1 Betaproteobacteria bacterium | reverse complement strand
ACCATCTTGCCGGTCTTGGCGTCGCGCGCCTCGACGCGGCCGATGACGCCGAACTCGCCGCCGGAGACGCCGGTCAGGACCAGGCCCTTGGCAATGATCGGAGCGGCGGTAGCGGAGTAGCCGGCCGAGTATTCGTCGATCTTTTCCTTCCACACCACCTTGCCCGAGTCCTGGTCCAGAGCCACCAGTTGCGCGTCAAGCGTGGCGAAGATCACCAGATTGTCGTACAGGGCGGCGCCGCGGTTGACCACGTCGCTGCAGGGCATGATGCCGTCGGGCAGTCGATGCTCGTATTGCCACAGCTTCTTGCCGGTCTTGGAGTCAAGGGCGTACAGGCGGGAGTAGGAGCCCGTCACGAACATCTTGCCGTTGTGAATTACCGGCTGCGATTCCTGGCCGCGCTGCTTCTCGCCGCCGAAGGAGAAGGACCATACCGGCACCAGATCCTTGATGGTCTTGGCGTTGATCTTGGCCAGCGGGCTATAGCGCTGACCCTGGGTGCCGAGGCCCCAGGACAATATGTCGCCGGTGGTCTTGGCATCATTTTCGATATCTTTGTCCGTGACCGTCGCCATCGCCGGCGCAGCAGCCAGGGAGAACATCGCGCTGCCAACCAGCACCGACATCAGAGTACGTTTCATCAAGTCTGTCTCCTAGAATTTATGATTGATCGGACGCGCACTCGCGCGTCTGCCAAAATCTTACTAGCAATCGCAATGCCAGGTAAGGCGATCTCATGAAAAGCCGCAAACCTCCATTTTAGGCGGCTGCAGTCGGGCAGATTTTGAATTTCCACGGGATCCCCTGCTCCAAATGCGGGCAACTGTCGCAGAATGAAACAGTGCCTACTTAAACCGGAAGTGCGGTTCATCAGCGCGGACGAATCAGGGTCGCTGCCTCGTAGCGGCGATACAGGTGGGCCACGGAACGGGCGAACTCCTCGCGCGAAAGCGGAATCGCAGCGAACTCGCCAGGCACCGCAAGGCCGAGCACCTCCGCCATCTCATCACCGCGCTCCGCCGCCTGGCGCAGAGTGCCCTCCACCCAGCGCAGGTAATGCCGGGTCTGCTGGACGGCACGGCCATCGCTCACCGGTTCGCCATGCCCTGGCACCAGCGTGCGATAACTGATTGCATCGAGTCGATCCAGCGCAGCAAACCACTGCCCGATGGTAGCGTGCGGCGTCGTCGGCGCGCGGTTGTAGAACACCAGATCGCCGGCGAAAAGTACTCCGGTGCTTCGGTCAAGTATTACCAGATCGCCGTCGGTATGGCCGGACAGGGCGATCAACTCGAATTCGTGATTGCCGATGACTTTCACTCCCGGGCCAACCGTCTCGCGGGCCGGGGTCGACTCGGTCCCCTTGATCCAGTCGCCGGAGAGGCGATAGACGTTCTCGGTAAAAGCCATGCCCTCCTGCCTTTGCCCGGCGATAGTCGAGGCCAGGGCAGCTGTGGGAACGTCGGCGAACACCTGATTGCCGAGGAAATGATCCGGGTGGTGGTGCGTATTGAAGACGCGGATCACCGGTTTCGGCGTGATCCGGGCAATGGCGCTTCGCATCTGCTCGGCATACAGCCTGGACGGGCCACTATCGATGACCACCACACCCTCCGCGGTCACCACGAAAGCCGTATTCACGATATTGCCGCCGTTGCTGCGGCTGAAGTCTTCGCTCTTGCCGATCAGTACCCAGGTATCGTCGGCGATCTTGCGCGGTTCAAGTTGATAGTCGAGGCTCGCCGCAGCCAGATGCGGCGCATGGAGCGCAGCACCGAGCATCAAGGCAACGAAGACGCACCCTGCCAGCTTTCGCAACGAGGCCGCGATCATTGTGCGACCTTTGCGTTGATCCTGTTGCCGTTGTTGTCGCGACCCACCAGCGTCAGCCCGGCCGGTGGCGGGCCCGCGAAGTCGAACGAGAACACGGGATTCTCGGAAACCGGCTCGAAGGTATCCAGGCTCATCCATTCCTTCCCCGCAGCATCCTGCAGGGACAGTCGTTCGATGTAAAACGCGGGAATGCCCGGCGCGAGGCCGGTGTCCATCGGATGCATGATGCTGAGCTTGACCCGGCTTTGGGCTTCACCCTGCCAGACACGGGACTGGACCTGCCCCAGGGTTTCAGTCCAGTTGGCGGAACTGCGCCCGACGCTCGGCGCGGTGCAGCCACCGCCGCTGGCGTCGATCCAGATCCCGCCGACGTGCCAGACACCATCCGCCGTCTGCGCCATGGCGCGCACCGGGCTGCCCTGCTGCAGCTTCATGCGGAAATGCAGGGACGGCGATGCCCCGTTCGAGGAAAACTCCAGAACCTTGACGATCGGGTTGAGGTCGGCGATCACCAGGACACGACGCACCCCGGACAGGTCCGTTATCCGGATCCCTACCGGGACATTCATCGAATCTTCCGCTACCTTGGGCCCGCTGACGACAACCCGCGGATCGAAAACCACCTGTGCCGTACCCAGGTAGCGGTCTTTGATATCCGTCCATTGCGGCGACTGCAGGGGATCGTCGCCGATTGCGGCAAGTGCCGTGGCAGACCCCAACCCGGCGCACCAAAAAAACGCCAATACCCACCAGCCACGCAACAAGTGCATCTAGCTTTCCCTTGGACAGTCCAATAATCAACCGTCCTTAAAAGCAAGAAAAATGCCTAACGGAAGGCGTAGCTGGCCGAAACGCCCGCGAACCAGTTGCGTTCCGCGCCCGGATCGAAAGCAGCACCGGTAGTAATTTGAGAAGCGTTCACGCGAACCGAACTGACATAGATCTTGTCGGCGAGGTTCTCGACGCGCAGGAATTCGCGGAATTGCCATCCGGAGAATTTCTGTACAAACCCGGCGCGGAGATTTAACAAAGTATAGCCATCGGCTTTTTGGGCATTGCTGTCATTGGTGTAGGTCTTGCTGAGATGGATCCCTTCAAGGGCGGTGGAGAAGCCGGAAGCCGGATGGGCCCAGGAAATCTCCGCATAAGCAGTGGAACGATAGGTGCCCGGAATGGTGTTGCCGGAATTGATCGGGATGCCTCCCGTGACGAAGTCGTCCTTGAATTCCGCGTTCATCCAGCTGAACGCGCCATAGACATTGAAGTTGTAAGGCAATGCGCTATCGATGGAAAGCTCCGCCCCGGTGCGCTGCGTCTTGCCGACGTTCTTGAACGATGCCGTCGCGCCATTGCCGATATTGGTGGCGATCTCGTCGTCGGTGTCGATGCGGTAAAGCGCCAGATTCGCACGGGTATTGTCCATGATCAGCGCCTTGACACCGATCTCGTAGTTCTTGCTCTTGCTCGGCGACAATCCCAAGTTGGGGCCAGCACCAGTGGTAGGGTTGCTGTAAGTCATTTCGATGAAGGTCGGCGTCTCGAAACCGCGGCCGTAGTTCGCGTAGAGGTTGACCGCCGGCGTGAGGCGATAAGTAACGCCGAGCACCGGCGAAGTATTCGAATAGTCGATGTTGCCGCTGCCGTCGACAGGCACGGGAATTCTGTCCTTGATGTCGAACTCCACGCGCGTATGCCGCAGGCCGGCAATCAGCAGCCACTTTTCGCCAGGCTCGTAAGACGCCTGCACGAACTGGTCGAAATTGTGCGCCTTCTGAAGTTCGTTGCGCGTTGGATTTCCCACTTGCACGCCGCCTGACGCATTGAACTGCTTGCGCACATCTTCCATCTGATCGTAATTCATGCCGGCTACCAGGCTGAACGGCCGTCCAGCCAGCGTGGACTTGTGCGCCCATTTCAGCTCGGTACCGGAAAACTCACGATCGATGGCGGCGACACGACCATTGAGGCCGAGCGTCTGAAACTGCTTGTTGTCGCGAGTGCCGGTATAGCCCATCATCGTCAGGCTGTTCTCGGGCGAGAATGCATGCTCAAAAATCACGCCAGCCTGGTCGTGCTTGCGCTTGACCCGGGTATTTCTGGAAATGGCGTTGGTGCCGGCCTGGCGGGGGTCCTGGTCATATTGCGTTTGGGTCAAACCAAGGGGGTCCTGGGCATCCTGATCGAGTGATGTCCCGACCAGGGTCACCTTCGTCGCATTGCTGAAGTCGTAGCGCAGCTTGGCGTGGAAAGTTTCACGTGAGGAACGGCTGTGGTCGCGATAGCCGTCCGAGTCGTAATCCGTGGCGTTAAGGAGATAGTTCAAGCCACCCGCCTGCCCTTCGAAGCTGAGACTGCCGCGGCGCGTATCGAAGCTGCCTGCCGTGTAAGCGCCGCTCAAAGTCGGATCCTTTGCGCCATCACGCGTCATGATCTGCACGACGCCCCCCGACGAGTTGCCGTAGAGCGCCGAGAACGGTCCGCGCATGAATTCGATTGATTTCGCCGTATCGAGATTGAAGGTACCCGTCTGCCCCTGGCCGTCAGGCATCGTCACGGGAATACCGTCGGCGTAGATGCGTACGCCGCGGACACCGAACGCGGCCCGTGCCCCAAAGCCGCGGCTTGATACAGCAAGATCCTGGGCGGCGTTGAAGCGATTATTGACGACTACGCCAGGAATGCGTACAGCCGTCTCCGTTAAATTGATCATGGGGCGACTATCGGCCAAGGCTGCACCGCTCACCACATCGATGGAGACCGGCAGGTCGAAGCTGTTCCGCTCCATGCGAGTGGCGGTCACGACAACCTGATCCGTGGTCACACGCGGTTCGGCGGCCTGGGAACAGAAAGGAAAAAGGCCGGCGATGATGGCCGGCAGCAGGCGAAGACGTGGCGTGAGATCAGTCATGGGTCAGTACGGATATATGCGGGACCCCGGATTTTGAACTTCGCGTACCAATTTCGCCTGCGTGATTAGGCGTGTTGGCTGTTCATGAAAATCATGAGTCACAGCCCGGCCACGAAATATCAGGCTTCGATCAGCCCGTTTCGAATGGCGATCAGCGTGAGTTCCGCCGCGTTGCCGGCGCCGAGTTTCTGCTTGATGTTGTAGAGGTGGGTGCCCACCGTGCGCGGGCTGAGAAACAGCACGGCGGCGATCTCGGCCACGGACTTGCCGCGCGCCAGCATCACGAACACTTCGAATTCGCGTGCGGAAAGGGTCTCCAGCGGGCTGCCCGGGCGGCTCACCTGTTCGACGCCGATTTCCTGCGCCAGCGCCGGTTCGAGAAACAGCTTGCCTGCCGCAACCTGCCGGATAGCCTCGATCAGCGCTTCGGCCGCGCTGCGTTTGGTCAGATAGCCGAGCGCCCCGGCCGCCAGGGCGCGCCGCGGATGTGCCGTGTCCTCGTGCGCGGACAGCACCAGCACGCGCGTTGCGGGCCATTTCGCCAACAGGCGCGAGAGCGCTTCCAGCCCGCCCATGCCGCCCATCGACAGATCCAGCACGACGACATCGGGATTCACCTCGGCGAAGCACTTCAGGGCCTCCTCGCCGCTGCCGCATTCGGCCACCACGCGCAGGTCGCTGGTGGTATCGAGCAGCAGGCGAAATCCCATGCGGACTACCGCATGGTCGTCGACCAGCATGATGCGCAAGGTCTGGGTCACTCGAAATCTCCTGGCAGGGGAAGCACGATCCTAACGCGGAAACCACCCTCCGGACACAGTCCGGCCTCAAGACTGCCGCCGAGCGCCACGACCCGTTCGCGCATGCCGACCAGGCCGTGCCCGGAACCCGTGAGCTCTGCCGACGCTCCCTGGCCATCGTCCTCGATGCGCGCTTCCAGTCTGCCGTCGCCGCGTGTCACCGCCAGCCTTACGCGACTGGCACCGGCATGCTTGAGGACATTGGTGAGTGCCTCTTGCACACTGCGAAACACCGCCAGC
>JANMTA010000516.1:0-2326 GCA_031389965.1 Betaproteobacteria bacterium | reverse complement strand
GATCACCGACTTCGGCATCTTCATCGGCCTGCCCGGCGGCATCGACGGCCTGGTGCATCTTTCAGACCTGTCCTGGTCGGCGACCGGCGAGGAAGCCAAGCAGAACTTCAAGAAGGGCGATGAAGTCGAGGCCGTGGTGCTGTCCATCGATGTCGAGAAAGAGCGCATTTCGCTCGGCGTCAAGCAGCTCGATGGCGATCCCTTCACCAGCTTCGTCGCGACTCACGACAAGAACAGCCTGGTTTCCGGCTCGGTCACCAGCGTCGATCAGCGCGGCGCGGTGGTCAATCTGGGCGACGATGTCGAAGGCTACCTGCGCGTCTCCGAATTCTCCCGCGAACGCATCGAAGATCTGACCCAGCACCTGAAGGTCGGTCAGGTGATCGAGACCATGATCATCAATGTCGATCGCAAGACGCGCTCGATCAACCTGTCGATCAAGGCCAAGGACCAGGTGGAACAGAGCCAGGCGATGCAGAAACTGGCGGCAGCCGACACTTCGGCCAGCAGTGGCACGACCAATCTGGGCGCGCTGCTGAAGGCCAAGCTCAATCAGAACCAGTCGGAATAAGCCTGATCCATGACCAAATCGGAACTCATCGCCCGGCTGGCGGAGCGCTTTCCCCAGCTCGTGGCAAAGGATGCCGACTTCGCCGTCAAGATGGTTCTCGATGCTCTCACCGCGGCGTTGGTGCGCGGTGATCGCATCGAGATTCGCGGCTTCGGCAGCTTTGCGCTGAACTACCGGCCGCCGCGGATCGGTCGCAATCCCAAGTCGGGCGAAAAGGTGCAGGTACCCGAAAAGTACGTGCCCCATTTCAAGGCCGGCAAGGAGTTGCGGGAACGGGTCGATTACCGGCCATGAGTTGCGTTGTTGTAGCTTGCATCAGGGCGGCACCTTCGACGGGTGCCGCTTTTTAGTTTCGGCCACTGCGTTTAACGCCGGTAAAGCCAGCGTCAGCATGCGCTAAGTCCGCTTCCCTGCATTTTTTGTCCATATCTATCCGTGACCACTCTGCTCAAGCTTTTCGTCTGGCTGTTGCGTATCGCGGTCTTCGTCGGGCTGTTCGGACTGGCGATCAAGAACAGCGGGCCGATGGAATTGCGTTTCTTCCTGGATCAAGCGTGGACGGCGCCGATTTCGGTGGTCATCCTCGCGGTATTTGCCATCGGTGTCGGAGTCGGACTGACTGCGGCCCTTGGGGTTTTCCTGCGCCCGCAGCGCACGGCTGATCGCGAACCGCGCTAGCGTCATGGAAATCGAACTCTGGTGGTTGCTGGTCCTGCCGGTCTTTTTCGTCCTCGGCTGGGTTGCTGCGCGCATCGATATCAATCAGCTCATGAACGAGTCGCGCGCCTTGCCGCGATCCTATTTCAAGGGGCTGAATTTTCTTCTCAATGAACAGCCGGACCAGGCCATCGAAGCCTTCATCGAAGCGGCGCGCGTCGATCCGGAAACCATTGAACTGCATTTTGCGCTGGGCAGCCTGTTCCGCCGGCGCGGCGAGACTGACCGGGCCATCCGCGTGCATCAGAACCTGATCGAGCGCGACGGCCTGTCACCGGCCCAGCGGCTGCATGCCCTGTCGGAACTCGGCCAGGACTATCTCAAGGCCGGCCTGCTCGATCGCGCCGAGGAGATCTTCGTCAAGCTGCGCGGCACCGATCGCGACGAGGAAGCGCTGAAAAACCTGCTTGAAATCTACCAGCAGGAAAAGGAATGGGCCAAGGCGGTGACCATTGCCGAAGCCATGCCCAACCATTCCGATCACCTCTGGCAAAAGGCGATCGCCGAGTTTCATTGCGAAATGGCGGCCAATGAAATGCTGCACGATCGTCACGACGAGGCGAGCCGCCTGCTTGATGAAGCCTTGACGGCCAACCGCAAGTGCGTTCGCGCAACGATCCTGCTCGGCGACCTGGCGGCAAAAGTCGGCGCCGGCGAGACGGCGATCGACTACTGGAAGCGCATCGAGCAGCAGAATCCGGTGTATCTCGCGCTGGTCGCGGAAAAGCTGCTGGCGGCGCATATCCAACTGGGCCGCAAGGAGCAGGCCATTCAGTTGCTGCGCGGCTGGCTGGAACGCCATCCCTCGCTTGACCTGCTCGACGCGGTATTCCGTTCCGAACTCGACAACGACGGCGCCGAGGCCGCCTATGCGCTGGTGCGTGACGAACTGCGGCGCAATCCGACGTTGTTGGGACTCGACAAGTTGCTCGAGGCGCAGATTCTGCTGGCGACACCTGAACGTCGCCCCGATCTGGAACTGATCAAGAACCTGATTCACAATCACACCCGCCGCGTTGCGCGCTATCGCTGCGATGC
>JANMTA010000071.1:0-2875 GCA_031389965.1 Betaproteobacteria bacterium | reverse complement strand
CATCAGATCATCCTTGAGGTGCGCCTCTTCGCGATCGAGGCAGACCGACTCGATGGCGCGATGCGCCTTCAGCAATATGCTGCCGCCCGGGGTTTCGTAGCAGCCGCGCGACTTCATGCCGACATAGCGGTTCTCGACCAGGTCCAGGCGACCGATGCCATGCTTGCCACCAAGCGCGTTCAGCGTTGCCAGCAGTTCGTGGGCCTTCATCTTCTTGCCGTTGATGGCGACCAGATCACCCTTCTGGAATTCGAGATCGAGGTATTCGGCCTGGTTCGGCGCCTTCTCCGGCGACACGGTCCAGCGCCACATCGATTCCTCGGCTTCGGCGCCAGGATTTTCGAGATGGCGCCCTTCGTAGGAGATGTGCAGCAGGTTGGCATCCATGGAATAGGGCGAGCCACCCTTCTTGTGCTTCATCTCCACCGGGATGCCATGCTTTTCGGCGTAGGCCATCAGCTTCTCGCGCGACAGCAGGTCCCATTCGCGCCACGGCGCGATGACTTTGACATTGGGCATCAGGGCATAGGCACCCAGCTCGAAGCGGACCTGGTCGTTGCCCTTGCCGGTGGCGCCATGGGAGATCGAATTGGCGCCGGTCTTCCTGGCGATTTCGACCAGGCGCTTGGCGATCAGCGGCCGTGCGATCGAGGTGCCGAGCAGGTATTCGCCTTCATAGACGGTGTTGCAGCGGAACATCGGGAAGACGAAATCGCGGACGAACTCCTCGCGCAAGTCGTCGATGAAAATGTTCTTCGGCTTGATACCCATTTTCAGCGCCTTGGCGCGCGCCGGTTCGAGTTCCTCGCCCTGGCCGAGGTCGGCGGTGAAGGTCACTACCTCGCAGTGGTAGGTGTCCTGCAACCACTTGAGGATCACCGAGGTGTCGAGTCCGCCCGAATAGGCGAGGACGACTTTGGTGGATTCTGCTTTGCCTGCTGCTGCTTTCATCGATCTTTCCTTAGTCATTCACCCTGCCCAGGAGCAGAAATTCCATCAAAGCCTTTTGCGTATGCAACCGATTCTCCGCCTCGTCCCAGACCACGCTTTGCGGCCCGTCGATCACTTCGGCCGCCACTTCCTCGCCGCGATGCGCCGGCAGGCAGTGCAGGAACACGGCATCGGGTCGCGCCACACGCATCATCTCGGCGTCCACCTGCCAGTCGGCGAAGTCGCGCAGGCGCTCTTCATTCTCGGCCTCGAACCCCATCGAGGTCCACACGTCGGTGGTGACCAGATCGGCATCGCGCGCCGCATCCATGGGATCGGCGAACTGTTCGAAATGATCCGTGCCGTAGAGGCCGGCACGTTCCACCTCCACCTCATAGCCGGGCGGCGTCGACACGTGCACATTGAAGTCGAATATTTCCGCCGCCTGCAGCCAGGTGTTGCAGACATTGTTCGAATCGCCGATCCAGGCCACCGTCTTGCCCTGGATCGGGCCGCGATGCTCGATGAAGGTGAAGATGTCGGCCAGAATCTGGCAGGGGTGATATTCGTTGGTCAGGCCATTGATCACCGGCACCCGCGAATGGCTGGCAAAGCGCTCGATGATGTCCTGCTCGAAGGTGCGGATCATGACGATGTCGCTCATGCGCGAAATCACCTGCGCTGCATCTTCCACGGGTTCGCCGCGATTCAGCTGCGAATCGCGCGTGTTGAGGTAGATCGCCGAACCGCCGAGTTGATGCATGCCGGCTTCGAAGGAAAGCCGCGTGCGGGTGCTGGCCTTCTCGAAGATCATCACCAGGGTCCGGTCCTGCAATGGCCAGTAGCGCTGGTAGGCCTTGAAGCGCGTCTTGATGATGCGCGTACGGGCGAACAGGTAATCCAGTTCCTCGCGCGAAAAGTCCTTCAGCTGCAAAAAATGCCGCGGCGTCGCCATGATCAGGCCCCGAGAAACTCTTTGATCAGGAGTACCAGCGTGGCGACCAGTTCGGCGCCTTCGGCATCGCTCATGACCAGCGCCGGCAGCAGGCGCACCACCTTGTCGGCGGTGACGTTGATCAGCACACCGGCCTCCAGCCCGCGCGTGACCAGATCGCCACAGGGACGATCGAGTTCGATGCCTATCATCAGGCCATCGCCGCGCACCTCGACAAAGCCGGCAACGCCGGACAGGCCGCTGTGCAGGCCGCTGCGAATCGCCGCGCCCAGCTTTTCCGCGTGCAGCATGAGACCGTCGGACTCGATGACCTCCAGCGTGGTCAAGGCGGCCACGCAGGCCAGCGGATTGCCGCCGAAGGTGGAACCGTGGTTGCCGGGCTTGAACACGCCGGCCGCACGTCCCGCTGCAAGGCAGGCACCGATCGGCACGCCCGAACCAAGACCTTTCGCCAGGGTCATCACATCCGGCACGATGCCGGCATGCTGATGGGCGAACCAGGCGCCGGTGCGCGCGATGCCGCACTGCACCTCGTCGACCATGAACAGCCAGCTTTTCTGGTCGCAAATCGTCCGCAGCGAGCGCATGAAATCCCTGTGTGCCAGATTGATGCCGCCTTCGCCCTGGATCGGTTCGAACAGCACGGCCACAATGTTCGGATTGCGCATCGCCAGGTGCTCGATTGCCGCCAGATCATCAAAAGGCACCCGTACGAAACCGGTCACCAGCGGCTCGAAGCCCGCTTGCACCTTGCGGTTGCCGGTTGCCGAAAGCGTGGCCAGCGTGCGGCCGTGGAAGGCCTGCTCCATGACGATGATGGCGGGTTGCTCGATACCCTGCTGGTGACCGTACATGCGTGCCAGCTTGATCGCGGCTTCGTTGGCCTCGCAACCCGAGTTGCAGAAGAACACCTCGTCCATGGCGGACAGTGCGGCTAGACGATCGGAAGCCGCTTCGGCCTCTCTGATGCGATACAGGTTCGACACATGC
>JANMTA010000065.1:0-8465 GCA_031389965.1 Betaproteobacteria bacterium | reverse complement strand
CGGGCTTTTTCCTCGGCTTCGATCTTGGCTCTTTTCTCGGCTTCGAGCCTGGCCTTCTCGTCGAGTTCGCGGCGGACTTTTTCGTCGGCTTCGCGGCGGATCTTTTCCTCCGCGTCGCGGCGAGCTTTTTCCTCGGCCTCGATCTTGGCCCTTTTCTCGGCTTCGAGCCTGGCCTTCTCGTCGAGTTCGCGGCGGACTTTTTCTTCGGCTTCGCGGCGGATCTTTTCCTCCGCGTCGCGGCGAGCTTTTTCCTCGGCTTCGATCTTGGCTCTTTTCTCGGCTTCGAGCCTGGCCTTCTCGTCGAGTTCGCGGCGGACTTTTTCTTCGGCTTCGCGGCGGGCTTTTTCTTCGGCCGCGTGCCGGGCTTTCTCCTTATCCGCTTCTAGCCGTGCCTGCTCTGCGGCTTTTTTGGCGGCTCCTGGCGCCGGCTTGCTGAAGTCGAGACTATCCAGGTCATCGCTATCCGACACTGCTGCATCTGCTTTGCGCATGGCCTCGGGAACGTCGCGAAGGTAGCCTTCGGCAACGAGTTTGGCAATGGAGGCCGCGAACCATGCTTTCGCGCTTGGGGACGCCTGGGCGGAAATATCCTCGACCGTGAACAAGCCTTTGCATGCATCCAGCAGATCACGCAAGTCTCCGGACAGGTCACGTGTCTTGCCTGTCGACTCGCGCAGGCCTTTGGGCGTTTTGGTGTAAACGGTACTCATTGGCGTCCCCATCCTGGTGATTCTGGCCCGGATTCCCGATCGGGGCCACATTCATGACAGTATCAATATTGAACCATTTGTTCGCGGTCGTGTTGCGATGGATCGCACATCTACGATGAAGTGTCTGACGTCGCACACACAGTGCCGAAACGCATCAGGCCTTCGAGTACCAGATTGTCGATCAGGCGATATGGCAGGCCCAGGTGCGGCGCCAGTTCGGCTGCCGCACCGCCCGACAGCAGGCACAGGGCGTCTTTGGCGAGTATCGCGCGCATGCGCTCGATGGCGCCCAGTGTGGCGTGGATCGCACCGCTGGTGATGGCGTCGTCGGTGTTGGTCGGCGGCTGCCGGTAGTGGCCGGCAGCATGCGGCAGGTCGGCGGTGTTGCGCGCCAGCGCGGCGCGCATCAGGTAGAGGCCGGGCAGGATCAGGCCGCCGCGAAACAGCCCGCTGTCGTCCAGCACATCGATGGTGGTCGCGGTGCCGGCCATCACCACCACGCAGGCTCCGCTGTGCAATGCGCGCGCGCCGATCAGCGCCGCCCAGCGGTCGGCGCCGAGTTGCTGCGGCGTGTCGTAGCCGTTGCGTACGCCGCAGGCGGCGGCCGTGCCGGTCAGCCAGTCCAGCGGAATGGCGAGGCTTGCGGCCAGTGCCTCGATGCGCTGGCGCACCGCTGCGCCGGCCACGTTGCAGGCGACGATGCGTGTCGGCCGTGCCTGCAGATCAGCGACCAGATTGTCGAGGGCATCATGGTTCAGTGCGCCCTGCGCCCGCCAGCCGCTGCCGTCGAAGAGGCCGTACTTGAGACGCGTATTGCCCGCATCGAGGCAGAGAATCATGGCGCTCAGGCTGGCCGCAGCGAAACTTCGCCGGAAAGAATGCGTTCTACCCGGCCATCGACCTCGAGCAGCAGCGCCCCGTCGGCGTCGACGCCGCGACAGATGCCGAGCCGTGGCGTGCCGAAATCCGACGCCAGGCTGACGCCGGCATCCTGGAAGGCGTGGCGTGCCAGCCATTCCGGGCGCAGCGCAGCAAAGCCGTGCATGGCAAAAGTTTCCAGCGTGGCCAGCAGTTCCCCGAGCAGCGCTGCATACAAGGCGTTTTCGTCGGCTGTTTCGCCCGCTGCGCATAGCGCGGCAGAGGCGGCACACACATCCTCTGGCATGCCCGGTGGCAAGTGCAGATTGATGCCGATGCCGATCACGGCGGCATGTGGCGCACCGGGCACCAGCTCGACAAGGATGCCGCCGAGCTTGCGACCGTCGCGCAGGATGTCATTGGGCCATTTCAGCGCCGTGTCGTTACCGTCAGCGCTGTGCGTCCCTGCGGGAACTTTTGCCAGCGCGCGCGCTACGGCAACACCGGCCGCCAGCGACAGCCCGGCCGGTGCCGTGCCCGGCGCGAAGCGCCAGAGCAATGAAAAGGTCAGGCTGTCGCCGGGGTTGGCAAACCAGTTGCGCCCGCGCCGGCCACGGCCGGCGGTCTGCTCTTTGGCGATCACCACCGTGCCCGACGGCGCGCCGGCCTCGGCGCGGGCGAGCAATACGGCATTGGTCGAAGCGCAGCTCGCCAGCAGGTCGATGTCGAAGCGGCGCGCGGCGTCACCCAGCTTGGCGGCGATGGCAGCAATAGTGGCAGGCATCATGGGTCCCCCCGGTGACGGTGGCTCGCCGGCAGGGTCCGGCGAATAGTCAGGCTGACTATACTTGAAGCCGCTGCGGCGCGGAACCCGCTGTCCTGCCACCGCTGCTGCCGCGGTGACGCGGCAGCAGCAAGCCTTCAGTTGTCCTCGACGTCCGCCCTGAGTTCGTCGAGACCGAGTTCCTGGATCTTGCGCGTGATGGTGTTGCGGCCGATACCCAGCAGTTGCGCGGCATCGACGCGGCGTCCGCCGGTGGCATTCAAGGCGCGTCGGATCAGCGTGGCTTCGAATTCCCGGTTGAGCGTGTCGAAGACCGCTCCGGGCGCTGCGGCCAGCAGCCGGTCCGCCTCGCCAGCCAGTGCCACGTTCCAGTTGGCGGGCAAGTCGCGGCGCCCGGAATTTTCCAATCCGTCGCGAAGTTCGGCGGGCAGGTCGGGGATGTCGACTTTCTGCCCCGGCGCCATCACGGTGAGCCAGTGGCAAAGGTTTTCCAACTGCCGCACGTTGCCGGGGAAGTCGAGTCCCTGCAGGTATTTCAGCGCCGCATCGCTGAGGCGCTTGGGTTCGCCGCCGAGCTCCTGGGCGCTCTTTTGCAGAAAATGTTTCGCCAGCAGCGGGATGTCGTCGCGCCGCTCGCGCAGGGGCGGCAGACGCAGGCGGATGACATTGAGACGGTGGAACAGGTCTTCGCGGAACAGGCCTTCCTTGACCCGTCCTTCGAGGTCCTGATGGGTGGCGGCGATTACACGGACGTTGGCCTTGACCGGCTGGTGGCCGCCGACGCGGTAGAAGTTGCCGTCGGACAGCACGCGCAACAAACGCGTTTGCAGTTCGGCCGGCATGTCGCCAATTTCGTCGAGGAACAGCGTCCCGTTGTCGGCCTGTTCGAAACGCCCGCGCCGTAGCGCACCGGCACCGGTGAAAGCGCCTTTTTCGTGGCCGAACAATTCCGATTCGAGCAGATCGCGCGGAATCGCCGCCGTGTTGATGGCGATGAAGGGCGCATCCCGGCGCGGGCTGTGCCGATGCAGCGCGCGCGCCACCAGTTCCTTGCCGGTGCCGGATTCGCCGTTGATCAGCACCGTGGCGTGCGACTGGGACAGCCGGCCGATGGCGCGAAAGACTTCCTGCAAGGCCACGCCTTGCCCCAGGATCTCTGGCACGGCGCTGTTTTCCTCGACCGCACCATTCTGGTGAGCTGCTTGTGTGATCGCCCGGCGCACCAGATCCACCGCCTGATCGACATCGAAAGGCTTGGGCAGGTATTCAAAGGCGCCTCCCTGGAATGCCGCCACGGCGGAATCGAGGTCCGAATAGGCGGTCATGATGATGACCGGCAGGTCGGGATAGTGCTCCTTTACATGACGCAGGAGATCAAGTCCGCTGCTGCCCGGCATGCGGATGTCGGAGATCAGCACCTGGGGTCTTTGGCCTTGGCCGAGCGCGGTGAGTGCTTCGTCGGCGGAGCCAAAGCATTTGGCGGCAATGTTCTCCCGACCGAGCGCCTTTTCCAGCACCCAGCGGATGGAGCGGTCGTCGTCGATGATCCAGACGGGGTTCATTGCCCAAACCCCTCTTCAACCACGGGGGGTACGGGGAAACTCAAGGGCTTATGACAAGGAATCCCATCACAAGTCGAGTAGGCATGAAAACCTTGCCATGTTCCCGAATTTCCCCCGTGTTCCCCGTGGTCAACAGCTTTTCCTGGATTCATGCTTCTTCCCTTTTCTTCCTTGCCAGCGGCAGCATCAGCGAAAAGCACGTGCGACCGGGACGGGACGTAACTTCTATGGTTCCGCCATGTTGCTGAATGAAGCTCTGGGCGATGGTAAGGCCAAGACCGCTGCCGTTTTCACGGCCGGAAACCAGCGGATAAAAGATCTTGTCGCGAATGTTTTCCGGAATGCCCGGGCCGTTGTCGATCACATGCAATTCGAGTGCCAGCTGATAGTGCTTCTTGGCCAGGGTGACTTGTCGTGCCGCCCGGGTACGGAAAATGATCTCGCCCTTGCCTTGCATTGCCTGTGCGGCGTTGCGCGAAATATTCAGGATGGCCTGCAGCAGCTGCTCGCGGTCGCCGGTGATGTCGGGCAGCGAGGTGTCGTAGTCGCGGCGGACGGAGACGTCATGGTATTCGGCGTGGATCAGGCGCCGCACGCGTTCGAGTATTTCGTGAATGCTCGCCAGTGTCGGCTGCATTACGCGATGCGAGGAAAGCAGGCGTTGCATCAGATCCTGCAGGCGGTCGGCTTCCTGAATGATCACCTGGGTGTACTCTTTCAGCTGTTCGCTGGCCAGTTCGCGTTCCAGCAACTGCGCCGAGCCACGAATGCCGCCGAGCGGGTTCTTGATCTCGTGCGCCAGGTTGCGCACCAGTTCGCGATTGGCCTGCTGCTGCTGGGCCAGTTGTTCCTCGCGCGCCGCTTTCAACTGCTGGTCGATCGGTCGCACTTCCAGCAACAGGCGGGCATTGCTGGTTTCTACGGGGGTTACCGTGCAATCGACATGCAGTTGAACATCCTGGGCAAGCTCGATCAGGATGTTGTGCCCGGTATGGCCCCAGTTGTTTTTGAGCGCGTTGTCGAGCGCCGCAGAGAGCTCGGGCGGCTCGCCCATCAGTCGTTGCAGGGGCTGGCCGAGGAGCTGTCGCGAACTGACGGCAAACAGATTCTCCGCAGCCGGGTTGAGGTGGCGGATGATCAGCCTGGCATCAACCAGGACGACAGCGGAGGAAAGCAGATCCAATCCGCTGAAGGCGTCGAAAGTTTCAGTGGCGTTCGGGTTCATGACAAGTCTCGCGTGCAAGAAGCGCACCAGCCGAAATGTTTGAGCCGGGCTGTCAATCAGCGCAGGTTGCCGAGTTCTTTCTTGAGCGACTCGATATTTCGTTCATGCAGCGCCACGGTATCGCGCAGCGGCCGGAGCTTGTCTTGTGGCTGGTTGCCGGCGTCGAACAGGGCCTTCTTGGCCTTTTCAAGGTTTTGCTGCTCGTTGGCGAGTTCCTTGTCGAGAATTGCGCGACGATCGCCATCACGGGCCTTCTGGTCGCTGCCTGAAACGCGCGGGAAATCGCCGGGGGTCGGCGTTGCGGCGGAGTGCGTTTTCGCTCCGCTGGCGACGGGCGCGGCAGGCGGCGCCTGATACGACAACACCGTACAGTTCTTCTTGGCGGTCTTCTGGTTGGTATAGAGCACCACGCCGGAGTCATCCGTACACTTGTACAGCGTATTCGCCGTCGCCGCGAACGGCAACAGAAGCGGGAGGACCAGGAAAGCTTTGTTCATGCTGCTGAGTGTATGTCAATTGCCGAAAAAAATGGACGGGCAAGCCCGTCCATTTGTTTCTGCATGTTGCGCAAGGTTTTATCCGTAGCGGCGAGGTCAGCGTTTTCTGCTGGCCCGCCTGCTACGCAGGGGCTTCATCAGATCGAGTAGTACATCTCGTACTCAAGCGGATGGGTGGTCATGCGGAAGCGCGTGACTTCTTCCATCCTGAGCTCGATGTAGGCATCGATCATCTCGTTGCTGAAGACGCCGCCGCGCAGCAGGAATTCACGGCCCTTGTCGAGGTAGTCGAGCGCCTGTTCCAGGCTGGAGCAGACGGTCGGGATCTTCGCGTCTTCTTCCGGCGGCAGGTCGTACAGGTTCTTGTCGGCCGGATCGCCGGGGTGGATCTTGTTCTGGATGCCGTCGAGACCGGCCATCATCATCGCCGTGAAGGCCAGGTAGGGGTTGGCACCCGGATCCGGGAAGCGCACTTCGATGCGGCGCGCCTTGTCCGAATGCACGTAGGGGACGCGGATCGAGGCGGAGCGGTTGCGGGCGGAATAGGCCAGCTTGACCGGGGCTTCGAAGCCGGGCACCAGGCGCTTGTAGGAGTTGGTCAGCGGGTTGGTGATGGCGTTCAGGGCGCGGGCATGCTTGATGATGCCGCCGATGTAGAACAGCGCAGTTTCAGACAGGCCTGCATAACCGTTGCCGGCGAACAGGTTCTTGCCATCCTTCCAGATCGACTGGTGCACGTGCATGCCGGAGCCGTTGTCGCCGACGATCGGCTTGGGCATGAAGGTCGCGGTCTTGCCGTAGCTGTGGGCGACGTTATGCACGATGTACTTGAGGATCTGGGTCCAGTCGGCGCGCTGCACCAGTGTGCTGAACCGGGTGCCGATCTCGCACTGGCCGGCGGTGGCGACTTCGTGGTGATGCACTTCCACCGGCACGCCGCAGGCTTCCAGCGCCAGACACATCTGGGCGCGGATGTCGTTCAGGCTGTCGACCGGCGGCACGGGGAAATAGCCGCCCTTGACGGTCGGGCGATGGCCGCTGTTGCCGGCTTCGAACTTGTCGGCCGAGGCCCAGGCGGCTTCTTCCGAGATGACCTTGCAGTAGGAGCCCGACATGTCGATTTTCCACTCGACGGCGTCGAAAATGAAGAACTCGGGTTCCGGGCCGAAGAAGGCCTGGTCGCCGACGCCCGAGGACTTGAGGTAGGCCTCGGCACGCTTGGCGATCGAGCGCGGATCGCGGTCATAGCCCTTGCCGTCGGCCGGTTCGACCACGTCGCAGGTCAGGACCAGCGTCGTCTCGTCCATGAAGGGGTCAATGTAGGCGGTGTTGGCGTCGGGCATCAACTGCATGTCGGAGGCCTGGATGCCTTTCCAGCCGGCGATCGAGGAACCGTCGAAGGCGTGGCCGTCTTCGAACTTGTCCATGCCGAAGTGGGAAACCGGCACGCCGACGTGCTGTTCCTTGCCGCGGGTGTCGGTGAAACGGAAGTCGACGAAGCGGACTTCCTTCTCTTCGACCATCTTGATTACGTCCTGGGGGGTCATGAGCTGCTCTCCTGAGTGAATGGCAAATGCTGAAAATCGAAACCTGAATTACGGTGCAGCACCCTGATAGCAGTTAACGTGCCATTCGCGCCGCAAAGGGAAGCAATTGTGCCACAAGTCCTTTTCCTTCTCGATACCCCGCCAGGCGCACCGCAAAGGTGCAACGAGGCGAATTTATGCACTAGTTTGGTGCAGTACGCTGATGGAGGCGAATCGCGGCGAACCAGGGGTCATCGATCAGCGCGCTGTCCAAGTTTTGCTGCACAGTGGCGAGCCGGGCTTGATCGGCATAGCCGGCGGGCAGAAAAATCTCTGCTTCGACCCGGGTCCCGAGGTAATGCAGCATCGTTCGCTCGAATTCCGGCGGGTCGATAGCGAGCACGCGACGCAGATGGGCGAGGAGTTCAGCCCGGTCGGGCAGCTGAACGGCGGCATCGGCCAGCAGATCGTTTTCGGCGTCGACGTGGACCAGCACGTCGAGCACTTCCGGATGGCTGTTCAGCACACGCTGTCGCGCGGATTCGGCGACGCGATGCCCTTCGGAGACGCTGATGCGCGGGTTGACCTGGACGTGGGCGTCGACCAGCACCTGGTGCGCCATGCGCCGCGTGCGCAAATCGTGCAGGCCCAGCACGCCGGAGGTGGTGGCGATGGTCTGGCCGATCGCCGCTACTTCCTCGCCCGACAATCCGGTGTCGATCAGTTCGCGGATGGCGGCCCAGGCAAACTTGAAGCCGGCGCGCACGATCATGGCGCCGACGATGATGGCCGCCACCGCGTCGGCAAAGTTGAAACCGAGCAAGGCGCCGGCTATGCCGGCGGCAACCACCAGCGAGGACAGCGCATCGGCGCGGGCGTGCCAGGCATTCGCCACCAGCATCGGCGAGCGCAGGCGCTCCGCCTTCGCCAGCATGTAGCGGAACAGGCCTTCCTTGGCCGCCAGCGTGACCAGCGCCGCCCACATCGCGGCGACGCCGACCGGCGGCAGGCTGCCGATATCCTGCAGGCGTCCTGCGGCTGAAATCAGGATGCCGGCACCGGTGCCGGCCAGCAAAAGACCGAGTACCAGCGACGCGGCGGTCTCGAAGCGGCCGTGACCGTAGGGATGGTCGGCATCCGCGGCCTCCGCGCCCTTGCGGTTGGCGAACAGCACGAAGGCGTCGGCGACGATGTCCGACAGCGTGTGCATGGCATCGGCGATCAGGCTTTGCGAGTGGGCGATGAAGCCCACCACCAGCTGCATCGCGGTCAGCACGATGTTGACGCCGACGCTGACCCAGGT
>JANMTA010000062.1:0-8685 GCA_031389965.1 Betaproteobacteria bacterium | reverse complement strand
CCACCAGACCGTGACCGGTGTCAGCAGGGTATTCACAACGACGTCGGCACCGACATGGGCGAGCAGCGCCAGCACCACGCTGCCGCCGACCAGCAGCGGCGTGACGATGGTCAGGATGTCGCTGGTGCGGGCCCAGGTTTCGGCCAGCAAGAGGCGCCAGGTCGGCAGCGCATAGGCGGGAATTTCCTGCACCTGACCCGGACCCAGCTCGCGCTTGCCGCGCGACAGCAACCGGCCCATGACTGCAATCAGGATCAGGGTCAGCGCGAACATGCCGAACACACCGGCAGCGCCGAGATACTTGCCGGCGACCGCGAGGATGATCGCAGAGCGCGCCGAGCAGGGGACGAAGGTGATCAGCACCGAGGCGATCACGCGCTCGCGGCCGCGGGTAGTCTTGGCCACACCCGAAATCGCCGGCACGTTGCAGCCAAGTCCGAGCAGAAAAGGCACCGCGACGCCACCATGGAGGCCGATCTGGTGAAAGCCGCGGTCCACGACGAAGGCGATGCGCTGCATCAGCCCGGCCTGTTCCAGGCTCACCAGCAGCATCACCAGCGGGATCATGTAGGGCACCACGATGCCGGTCAGGCCGATCAGGCCGTCCACCACGGCGCGCCCCACCACGCCGCCGGTCGATGTCGGCTGCCAGTCGGCAAAGACCGCAGCGAGGCGCACCGTGGTCATCGCATCGATCCAGCCGCTGATCTCGAACACCACGAACAGCACTGTAGCGAACACGGCAAGGCTGCCGATCAGGCCCCATTGCGGATGCAGGAACAGTTCGTCGAGCCAGAAACGCCAGCCCCTCGATTCGCCCGGCGCACCCCAGCGCTGCGCCGCCTCGACCAGACTGGCGGCGCGATGGTGGCGGTCGGCATGCAATTCCTCCGCCAAGGGCCGCGGCAAGCCCGCCGCTGCCGCCGCACGCAAGGCGACCAATTCGGGCAGCAAAGCGGGAAAGTGCTGCGCCAACTCGTCCTCGATGAAACCGTCGGCCGCGGCGAACTGTTGCAGCAGCATGGGATGCGGCAGGCGGAAGGCAGCATGGATCTCGGGCCGGTTGAGCGCCGCCGAAAGCGGCTCAAGGTTCTGTACGATATGCCGGCTGGGCGGCTGCGGCAGCGGACAGGCCGCCTTGCGCGCCGTATACACCGCCCTGTCGAAGAGCGCTGCGAGGCCCTGCCCCATCAGCGCCACGGTGGGCACCACGGGGATGCCGAGCAGTTGTTCGAGAGCCCTGGCATTGATGTAGAGGCCCTTCTTCGCCGCCGCGTCCATGTGATTCAGCGCCAGCACGATGGGCCGGCCGAGTTGGCTGAGGTCCAGCGTCAGTTCGAGGTGGCTTTGCAGCTTGCTGGCATCGGCCACCTGGATGATCAGGTCCGGCGGTGCAAAAGGCACCGGCGGGCCGGAGTGTTCGTGCACCGAGACCGCAGGACGCTCATCGCCCCAGAGCAGATACTTCAGCGCCAGAAGATCATCGCCTTCCAGATGATGCAGCGAATGGATGCCCGGCAGATCGACCACGCTGGCTTCGTCGAAACCGATCTGCACCGTGCACTCGCGATAGACGCCATGCGTCCCGCCCAATTCCCCGCGCTGCGGTGCCGTACTCGACACCGCCTCGAACAGCGTCGTCTTTCCGCCGCCGGGCAGGCCGACGAGGGCAATGCGCAGCCGCCGCTCGCCACGGAACAGCGGCGTGCGCAGGGGAATCCTGGCTTCGGTCACAACCTGTATTCGAGCTGCAGCCGGGACTGCAGCCGCTTCGCCTGCTTGAAAGCCTCTTTCAGCACCTGCCGGTCAAGTTCATTGAGCTTGTCCGGATCGACGCGGTTTTCGGCGCCGGGCGGCGTTCCCGCGCGCTGGTTGCGCAAGCGCAACTGCTGGATGAAAAAGAAGCCCTCGATCACCGCATTGACGTCGTCGCCGCCCAGCTTGCCGTGCGCCGCGGCCGCACGCAGCCGCTCCACGGTGCTGCTGTGCGGAATGCCGTGGGCCAGCGCGATGATGCGCGCCGCGTCGACAAACAGGCGCGCACCGAAAGCCTTGAGGTCGAGCGTATGCGGAAAATCGGCATTGTTGTCGAACGCGAAATCGCGGATCATGCCCAGCGGCGGCGCTATCTTTACGGCATTTTCCGCCATGAAGCGGAGGAACAGGCTGGCATTCGCTGTCATGTCCAGCAGCCAGGTGTTCAAGGCCCTGGCCAGCGCCTCGTTGCCGTACAGTGCGCGGAAGTCGAAGAAAATCGTGGCATTCAGCAGCGCCTCCGGCTCCGGCTTGCGAATCCACTGCGTAAAGCGTTCCTGCCACTCTTCCTGTGTCAGGCACCAGAGCGGATTGCTGGCCATGATGTTGCCCTTGCACAGCGGGAAACCGCAGCGCGCCAGGCCCTCATTCACCTCGCGCGCAAAGTCGAGGAAACGCTGGCGCAGCGCATCGCGAGCGGCTGCGTCGGGACAGATGAAAATGATTCCATTGTCCTGGTCGGTGCTGAAGGTCTGTTCGTCGCGCCCTTCCGAGCCGAACGCCAGCCAGGCCCAGTCGAGGCCGGAGAGGTCGTGCTGCGCCAGACCGAGCTCGATCACGCGACGCGTCAGGCTGTCATTCAGGCCGGAAATGAACTGGGTCAGTTTTTCCGCGCTGACGCCCTGGCTCAGCATGTTGAGGCACAGGCGGCGCACGTCGCCGGCGGCCCGGCTCAGGGCGTCGATATCCGCCGCACCCTCGATCACCTTGCGCACGTTGCGCAGGCCGATGCGCTGCATGGCGAACAGGTCGCGCTCGGACACCACGCCGGCGACCTTGTCCTCGCCATCGAGGATCACCAGATGCCGGATCCGGTGCATTGCCATCGCCAGCATCGCGTCATAGGCCGTGGCAGTGGCACTGATGGTGGCCGGCGGCGCGCTCATCACCTGCTCGATGGGTGCGGCGGTCGGATGATCGGGAATCACCACGCGGCGCATGGCATCGCTTTGGGTAAATATGCCGAGCGGTCGGTTCTCGGCGTCGGTCACCACCACGGAGCCGACTTTCGCCTTCACCAGGGTTTCCATCGCCTCCCTGATGGATGTCTGCGGCGTGACGCTGACCGCGGCCGGCCGCAGGAAACCCGAAAGCTGCGCGTTGATCGACTGCTGGTCGGAATTGCGCTGGCCGAACTGGATCTCTATCTGGCGCCGCGCTTCATCCAGCAAGCTGGCGACATGGTCGAGGACAAAGCGATTGAACTCGCAACTGGAGAGTAGCAGTGTGGAAAAGTCGGCGCTGGCGAGACGCCAAACCCGCACTTCCCCCACGGCGCTGTAGACGTTGATCGCGGGCCGCTTCGCCGCCACGGCGGCGAGGGGAAAACTCTGCCCCGGCTCCAGATCGTAGAGCGGCTGGTCGGTCAGATTGACGTCGCCCGCGAGCCGCGCCTGGACCTTGCCCGACTCGATGATGAACAGATCCGGCGGCATGTCGGTCGGTGTCAGGATCAAGCTGCCGTCGCTAACATCGAGCGGCGTCAGGCTGGCAACCAGTCCATCGAGGGCAAATGCGCCCATGTCCTTGAAGGGGGCGTGCCTGCGCAAAAAAGCGAGGAGTTCCCCGCTGGATTCAGAAGCCATGGTGTGTCCTTGATGTCATGTATCAATGTGGAACCGGGTTTTCAGTCTTTGCTGCAACGCGCGTGCCTGGCGCAGGGCTTCGAGCAGAACACGGCGATCGAATTCGTTCAGGCCTTGCGGGTCGAGCTGGTTGCCCGCCGTGCCGGCGGCGGCAGCAGCGGCCTGCACTGCAAAGCGAATGCCCTGCAGGGCATGAAAGGCATGCACCGCCGCCTCTGCATCGGCGGTCGTCATTATCCCATCCGCCGCCACTCGCCGCAGCCGCGCCGCGGTGGATGTCTCGGCAGCACCGGTGCCGAGCGCCATGATGCGCGCGGCATCGACAAAGATCCGCGAACCGAACTTCTTCAGGTCGATCGTGCCACCGCTGTCGGTTTCCGTGACGAAATCGCGCAAGCGCCCCAGCGGCGGCGACGCCGCCAGTGCGTTCACCGTCATCATGCGCAGAAAGATCTCGTTGCCGCGCGTCAGCTCCGACAAGGCCTGGCGCAGCCCCGTCGCCAGTTCGGCAGCCCCGGCCAGCGGCCGGAAATCGAAAAAGATCGCGGCATTGAGCAGGGCTTCCGGCTCGGGGGTGCGGACCCAGGTGGCAAAACTTTCCAGCCACTCGGACTGCGACAGGCACCAGCGCGAATTGCCGGCCATGACCTCGCCGTCGCACAGAGGAAAGCCGCATTCGGCCAGCGCCTGATTCGCCGCGCGGGCGAAGGGCAGGAACAGTTCGCGCAACTGCTGCGCCTCGCCGTCGTCGCTGGCGGAGAACACCAGTCCGTTGTCCTGATCGGTGGTCAGGGTCTGTTCCAGGCGCCCCTCCGAACCGAGCCCGAGCCAGCACCAGCTTGCCGGCGGCAGGCGAAAGCGCTGCTGCAGCAAGGCCAGGACGCGTGCCACGATTGCATCGTTCAGGCGGGAAAGGACCGCGGTCACCAGTGCCGCGCCGGCCTCCGCGCAATGCAGGGCCGTCGCCAGCTGCCGCGCCTCAAGGGCACAGGCGGCCAGCGCCGCGATATCGGCGGCAGCAGCGATGCGGGCGGCACAGGCAGCAATGGCTCTCGCCTGGGGCAGGATCTCGCTATCGGTCATGTCAATACTTGATTCGGGCGAAATAGGTCTTCTGCGCCGCGTCCAGTGCCTGGCGCAGCGTGACGATGCCCATGTCGGCCAGCAGCGGAATCATCTTGAGGAATACCTCGCCGGTGACAAAGGCGTCGCCCAGCGCCGTATGGCGGCCGATGACGTTGATGCCGAGACGTTCGGCAATGCTTTCCAGCCGGTGCGATTCCTGGCTGGGATGAATCACCGCGGACAGCAGCAATGTGTCGAGCACCGGCTGGGTGAAGCGGATGCCGAGGCTGTCTTCCTTCAACTGGAAGAAACGCATGTCGAAGGCGGCGTTGTGCGCCACCAGCACGGTCTCGGCACAGAACTCGTGGAAGGCCGGCAAGACCACGTCGAGCCGCGGCTGGCCATTCACCATGGCCTCCGTAATGCCGTGGATCGGAATACCCTCGGGCTTGAGCGGAATCACCGGATCGACCAGCTGATCGAAAATTTCCTGACGCAACAGGCGATTGTTGACAATCCGCACGGCGCCCATCTGGATGATCTCGTCGCCTTGGGAAGGCTGCAAACCCGTGGTTTCGGTATCGAACACCGAGTAGGCCAGTTCCGTCAGTTTGCGCTCGAGGTCGATGCCGGAACCCGCGGCATCGCGCGCAGCGAACAGGTCGAAATCATAGTATTCGGGACGACTGTCGCTGTGCAGGTGCTGCGCCTGGTCGATCACCGGCGCGTCAGGCGTGGCCGCCGCCGGCAGCACGATGCGGAAGAAGGCGTTGTGCGCCGCCTTGTCGCGCTGGTACCAGATTTCCGCGCCATGCCTGTCAATGACGTCGCGCAGCGTCAGCGGACTGGTTTCGGCACCGACATTCATCGGCTCCAGTTCCCATGTATAGAGCGTCTCGGACGACACCGGCGTGCCCGACCAGATCAGGTCCACGAAAACCATCCTGCCTTCGGTGGCCAGGCGCAGGCGCAATTCGCGGATCGCGTAGTGGTCCTGCAGGCGAGAGGCGAGAAAGGTGATGGCCTGGATCAGGGCAAAGCTGTCCACCCGCATCCACAGGCTGGCGTCCTGGTCCTCGTGCTTGATCGGCAGTTGCAGCTTGGCCTCGATGCGGCTTGCGGCGGCGGCGAGGATGTCGACCGCCAGCACGTCTTCCAGCGGCCAGCGGGTTTTCAGTGCATCGGCAAAACGGCTCATGGTGACTTCAAGCCTGCTGCTCATGGCCGCGGCCTCGTCGGCGATGACACGCGTGAAGCGTTCGCGGTAATCGGCTTCCATCTCGGGCGAACCGATCAGGGTTTCGACCGCGGCGCGGATGTTGCCCAGCGCCGCCCGGTTGCCGTCGGTCAGCGACTGCAGCGCCTGGTCGCGCTCCGCCTCGCGCTCGAAATTGCGCGTGATGTTTTCAATTGTGAGCACGTAGCCGGTAACCTGAAGATCGGCACCGAGCGCGTTGCTCAAGATTTTTTCATGGGCAGGCGCAGCATGCCCACTAACATCGTCACCCCCTTTCCCGGAAAGGGGGCCGGGGGGATTGTCGTGCATCTGGGCAACTGCTGCTCCAGTGGCACCGGTGCGCAGCACGGGTGCCATCTGGGCTCGCAGAAGTGCCCCGCTGCGTGTCGTGGTGATGAAGTTGGCCGTCGGTTCGGCGCTGCCTTTGCGCAGCCGCTGCTGGATGTTCTCCAGCGAATGGGTGATCTGCCCACGCTCAAGAATGGAAAAGATCGAGCGCCCGAGACCGATTAGGGCACCGCCGCTCATCGAAGTCGGCCCCTGCGCCAGGGCCTTGAACTGCAGCCGGGCGCGGCTGTTGTAAAGCAGGATGCGGCCGTCGAGATTGCACACCACGACGCCCAGCGCGAGTTCCGACATCAGCGCAGCAAGGCGGTTCTTTTCCTCCTCCACGGTTGCCTTGGCCTGCCCGATCTGCGCTTCGACATCGTTGAGCAACTCGTCACGCTGCTGCGCCAGATCATTCGCGGCCCGCGCCAATTCGCGAATCTCGGGCGGCCCTTCGGGTACCACGCGGAAATTGCGATTGGCGCCGAGCATCAGGCGCAAGGTTTCCGCCATGCGCATCAGGCCATGTACGTAATGCTGAAACAGGCTGCGTAACAGCATCACGCCGGCGATGAATCCCATCACGGTCAGCAAACCGCCCAGCGGCAGGCGCGGCAGCAGAAACTCGGCGAATGCAACGCGTTCAGCGTCCCTGGCGTCGGCGAACAGCAGCAGTGCGGTCAGCGCGAAGGGGCCGGTCATCAGCAGGCCCAGCACGCCGGCCGCGAGGATGAAACGAAACTTCGCCTTCATGTCATGCCAGCAGAGACTTGATCTGGACGACGAGGTCCTTGGTCGAGAACGGCTTGGTGATATAGGAGTCGGCACCGAGAGCCAAACCCTTGGTGATTTCCGTCTCGCGGCCCTTGGCGGTAAGCATGATGATTTTTACTCCGGCCCGCGCCGGATCGGCGCGCAAGGCCTCGCAGACCTCGAAGCCGGACTTCTTCGGCATCATCACATCGAGCAGGATCAGGTCCGGGGCAAACTCGGACGCCAGTCGCAGCGCCGCCTCACCATCGCTCGCAATGGCGATCTGAAAGCCTTCCTTCTTCATCAGATACTCAAGCGAGATAACGATGTTCGGCTCGTCATCAACAATCAGGATGCGATGGCTCACGATGCTTCCCCCTGCAACTTGTTATGTCCCCAGCTTCAGCTGGGGACGGTACCCCCTGGCGGGGTTTTATCATTATCGCCTGCCTGACGCGGCAGGGTGAACACAAAACGCGCACCGGCGCCGGGGGTGCTTTCCACCCACAAGCGGCCGTTGAAGTACTCGATGATCTGGCGACTGATCGGCAGGCCGAGACCGGTCCCCTGCGGCTTGTCGGTCAGCACGTCGGTGGTGCCCGAACCCTGGCAGAACTTGTCGAAAATCACTTCGTGATCCGCCACGTGGATGCCCGGCCCGTTGTCCGTAACGCTGACGCAGACTTCGCTCGCCGTGCCGCCGGCGCCAACTTTCACCCGGCCGGTATCGGCCGGCACGAACTTGAGGGCATTCGACAGCAGATTGACCATTACCTGCATCAGGCGGTCACGGTCGGCCATCACGCTGAGCCCGGCCTCGCAGCCATCCAGGTCCAGGGCCACGTGCTTGTCCGCGAACAGCACGGTCAGCGAATCCGCCGCTTCGTGGAGCACCTCACTGACATCGACCGCGGCCACGGTCCATTCGGCGCGGCCGGATTCGAGCTTGGCCAGGTCGAGAATCTGGTTGATCAAGCGCGACAGGCGCACCGTCTCGCTGACGATGATGCCGAGAAAGCGCGTGCGCTGCGCCAGGTCGGTCTTCGGATCCTCCTGCAGCATTTCGGAGAAGGCCCGGATCGAGGTCAGCGGCGTGCGCAGTTCGTGGGTCACGGTCGAGATGAAATCGTCCTTCATGCGATCCAGTTCCTGCAGGCGCGCATTGGCCTCGCGCAGTTCGGCTGTGGCCCGCGTCAGTTCAAGCGACTTCTGCTCAAGTTCGCGCGTGTAGGCGCGCACCTGCGAAGCCTCGTCGAGGATGTTCATGACCTCGTCGATGCCCAGCGGTTCTTCGGTAACCACCGAAGACACCATGGCGCGCGCGGAGGCCGAACCGATGGCGCCCGCCAGCAGGGTTTCGGAAAAATTCACCAGTCGCGTATCGGCAGGCAGTTCCTGGATGGAACCCAAACCGCGCTGCCGCGCGTGACGAAAAAACGCCTCCTCGGCCCGTTCGCGGCCGAGAAAGCGGCTGGCCAGCGGCAGCAGGTCGGTGACGCCGGCACTGCCGCGCCAGGCGGAAAGTCCGGCCGCTTCGGCGCCGCCGACGAACAGCGTGGCCTGGCGCGCCTCGCGCACGTTGGGCACCCGTTGCAAGGAGACGCCGATAAAGGCGCCCAGGTTCGCCAGCATGCTCCACACCAGGCAATGCGTGATTTCATCGAGTCCGGTCAGGCCGAACAG
>JANMTA010000055.1:0-29529 GCA_031389965.1 Betaproteobacteria bacterium | reverse complement strand
GGTCGGCACCGGTATCGCTCCGCGGTTTCCGGTTGCACCCTCGTTCGATGCCGTCTAAGCTGGGACGGGACAGCATAAGGGAGGGCGGGGTGGCTTCGCTAGATCGCATTCGGACCCATGGTTTCCGGCGCTGGTATGAGCGACAGCTGATCGAATGCCACGCCTGGCTGGTCAGCTGGTTTCTCGGCGTCATTGTCCTCGTCAGCGGGCTGGAAATGGCCGGGAATGCGGCTTCGCGCCTGTCGGGAGCGCTCCTGCTGGTGGGCGGCCTGGCAGTCATCTTGTACAGCTGGAAGCGTTATCACCTCTTGCTCGAAGTGGCGGAACGGCTTGGAGAGCAGGCGGTATGCCCCGGCTGCCAGGCTTATGCCAAGTTCAAGATCGAGTCCTCCGGGCCGGCACCGTTGCCGGACGGTGGTGATCCCGTGCTGGAAAATCATGGCGGCGGAGTCTGGTTGCGGGCAAAATGCCGCAAGTGCGGCGACGAATGGATGATGAAGTAGGCGTTGCCAAGGCAATCGGGCCGCAGACAAATCGACGGCAGAGCAATACAGTTGGCTTTGAATAAGTGGCTCGGAGAGTGACCATCATGCTTGCCCGTATCCTCCGCGGCATCATCCCTGCGCCCAAATCTCGAACATCTGGCGGTAGGCAGCTTCCACCCGGCGTGCGAGGCCCGCTTCGTCCATCAGCGCGCCGGCCTGCATTTCACTACGCAGGCCAGCCCGGAACACGGCCAACTTGTCGACGTCCCTTGCCAGCGCGACCGCCTTCGCGACGTACTCCGCTTCACTATGGGCGATCCATTCCGGATGGCCCAACCCTTCCAGGATGCTGCTCCCGATCCGCCCGACGCTCGGTCGCCCGGCCAGAGTGATGAAGGGAATGCCCATGTACAGCGACTCGAACAGCGTGGTGCCCGAGTTGTGCGGGAAACAGTCCAACCCGATATCGATGCCGCGCAGGACGTCCCAAGGCGGGCTTTGATAGCTGATTTCCAACCGCGCGCGTTCGATCCCGCGTGCAAGGAAGCGTTGCGCGAGCCGTTCCTGAATTGCGGGATCGCGGTAATTGCCGCTGTTGATCATTAGGCGGGCGCCCTGGACCTGCTTCAGAATCTCCGACCAGACGCGTATCGAGCGATGATTGATGCGGACCGCCCGGGTCAGCGTGCCGAAGGTGACATGGCCACGTTCTTGCGCCGGCAGCGGGCCGGGCACGCCCATGTCGGCGGCGGGCCGGTAAGCGTATTGGGGGGTGGCCAGACGCCAGGGACGCTCGGCGAACAGATGCTCGCTTCCCGGGGGAGCGCTGGCCTGATCCGTCAGCAGGTAGTCGATTGCGGAAAGGCCCGAGGTGCAGCCGTAGCCGAGCCAGGTGACCGAAACCGGCGCCGGTTTGAAGGCGAACACCTGCAGCCGGGTCTTGTAGGTATGGCCGGCCAGATCGACCAGGATGTCGATGCCGTCGGCGCGGATGCGCCGCGCCAGTTCTTCGTCGCTCAGGCCCTGGGTGTTGGTCCAGCGCTCGACGCAAGTGCGGTAACGCCTGCTGACGTCGTCTTCCTGTGCCAGTTCGGCGTAGGCGAACACTTCGAAGCGATCCTTGTCGTGGTTCTCCAGCAGCGGCTCGAGGAAATGACGTGCCGAGTGGTGCCGAAAATCCGGCGACACGTAGCCGACCTTAAGCCGCCGCTCCAGGTTCCGGCTGTTGTCGTGCGGCTGCCAGTTGCTTCGCTGCGCGCGACAGAGGCGCTCGTCATACTCCCGGTAGGCGGCAAAAATCTCCTCGGCGCTCTTGTCCGCATGGTAGTTCAGCGCGAACAGCATGTTGCCGTAGGCCTCCTTGTAGTCGGGCTTGAGTTCAATGGCCCGGCGCAAACTCGTCAGGGCCTCGTCGATTTCACCCATGTCCAGCAACACGCTGCCGAGGTTGTTGTGTGCTTCCGCGTAATCCGGTTTGATTTCCAGGGCGCGACGACAGCTCGCCTCCGCTTCAACGTACTGCTGGAGATTGCGCTGTGACTCCCCCAGATTGAGCCAAGCGGGCGCCGAGCGTGGTTCGATGGCCAGTGCCCGCTCATATGATGCAAGCGCATCCTTGTGCCGGCCAAGATAGGCCAGCGCTTTGCCCAGATTGCTGAGCACGCCGGCATGACCAGGATCGATCTTGAGCGCCGCACCATAGCTGTCGATTGCTTCGGCCGCCAAGCCAAGCGAAAGCTGGGCATTGCCGAGATTGCTCCGTGCCCCGAGGTAATCCGGTTTGAGCGTCAGGGCTTGGCGATAGCTTGCAAGTGCGGCTTCAAGCTGCCCACTGTTTTGCAAGGCAAGACCCAGCAGCTTATGAACCACGGCTTCGTCAGGAAGCTGTTGCGCAATACGGCGATAACAGGCGATCGCTCCCGGCAGCGGCTCCAGTTCGGGCAACAAGCCGGTCAGGTTGTTACGGGTTTCGGCGTGCCGCGGATTGATCCTGAGCGCGGTCAGATAGCTTGCGACGGCTTCTTCGCGCCGCCCCATCGCTTCCAGTGCAATACCCAGGTTGTAGTGGGATTCGACATCGTCCGGCAAATACTGCGCGGCCTTGCTTAGTGCCGGATAGGCGTTCAGGCCTTGACCGTGCACCGCGACGCCAAGGATCTTCCACGCCACGCCGGATTCGGGGTATCGCTCCAGCAGTTCCCGGGTGTGCCTTTCCATTTCCTGGTAGCGTCCCGCGCCGTACAAGGCCACCAGCGCATCGATCTCGTTTGGGCTGGGCTCCATCACGCCCTGGCCCACGCTTCGTAGATTGTGCGGTAGGCGCTTTCCACACTCCGTGCGAAACCCGCGCCGTCCATCACCGGCGAGGCGGCCATGCGCTGGCGCATGCCGGCGCGCAAGTTGCTCAAGCCACCCCGGTCCGTCGCAAAGCGGCAGGCCCTGGCGATGTAGTCGTCCTCTGTCTGCGCGATCCATTCCGGCAGGCCGAGATTGCTCATCAGGCTGGCGCCGATTCGCCCTACCGGCGGGCGGCCGGCCAGGGTAAGCGCCGGGACGCCCATCCAGAGCGCATCGAAGAGCATGGTCCCGCCGCTGTGCGGAAAACAGTCGAGCAGGATGTCGATGTCCGCGAGCCCCTCGAATATGTTGGCGCTCTTGCGCATGATCACGCGTCCGCTATCCACGCCGTGTTCTGCGAGGAAGCGTCGATAGTATTGCTGCGTCGGCGGGTCGGCGAAGGGCCCGAAATCCAGTATCAGCCTGGCATTCGGCAGTCGCGCAAGGATTTCGCCCCAGACCTTGAAAGTTCGATGATTGAGCCGTTCCGACCGGCCGCTGTAGCCGAAGCTGATGTAGCCCTTGCTCAGACAGGGAGGGGGGCTTGGTTCCGGGGTGTCGTCGGGGGGCTGGTAGGCAACGAAGAAGTGCGGCAGGCGGATGATTCGTTCCCGCGTCAGCGTGCCCTCGGGCGCGATGACCGGGTCGAACAGGACGTAATCCACCATGGGCAATCCGGTGGTCCACGCAGCGCCCAGCCAGGTGACCTGCACCGGCGCCGGCTTCAGGGTGAAAATGCCCAGCCTGTCGTCCCGCATGTGGTTGCAGCAGTCGACCAGGATATCGATCCGGTCGTCACGGATCATCTGCGCTGCCGCCGGGTCGTCGATGCCCCGGATGTTGCGCCAGTGGTCGAAGCGGCCCTTGAACTGCTGCGTGAATTCATCTTCGCGGGCGACGTTGGAATAGGCGTACAACTCCAGTTCCCGATGGTCATGGTGGGCAAACAGCGGGGCGAAAAAGAAGCGCGAGGTGTGGCGACGGAAATCGGGCGAGACGTAGCCCACGCGAAGCCGCCTGCCGGGGTTGCGGTCGTGGTTGGTGAAGTTGGTTTCAGGCAGGGGAAAGCGGTCTCCCCAGCGCTTGAACTCGGCATAAATAGTCGCTGCCGACAGATCCGGGTGGTAGGAGTGGACATACAGGCGCTGTTCCCAGATCAATGCAGCGTCGGGCTTGAGGTCAAGCGCGGCATCGCTTTCGGCAGCGACCTGGCGATAGTCCGACAGCATGGCCAGCATCAGTGCGTGATTGTGCCGCGCCTCGGCGTGGTCCGGCCGGATCTCGAGGGCACGGGCCAGGCTGGCTTCGGCCTCGACGAAGCGGTCCTGATCCTTGTAGGCGATGCCGAGATTGATCAGGGCTTCAGGAAAGGATGGATTGATTTGCAGGGCGCGGGAAAGCGCCGCAACCGCCTCATCGACCCGACCGGCCGCGCGCAGCAGGGCACCCAGATTGACATGTGCCTCGACCAGGCCGGGATCGATTCTGGTCACCGCGCGAAACGCCAGTTCAGCCTCTTCATCGCGGCCCAGCGAGAGGCAGGCGATACCCAGGTTCTGGTTGGCTGACAGGTCGTCCGGGTTGCTGGCGATTACGTGCCGGCAGGACGCCGCTGCCTGTTCGAAATTGCCCGCCTGCAGTTCGATCAGCGCAATCTGGTTGGCCGCCTCGACGTACTGCGGGTTCAGTGCCAGCGCCTGGCGGAACCCCTGCAGTGCCGCAGTTGCATCACCCAGCGCCTGCCGTATCAGGGCGAGATTGAAATGCAGTTCCGGGGTTGCCGCCTGCAGCCGAAGCGCCGCTTCCGCAAGCGGCAGCGCCGCGCGCAGATCGCCTTGCTGCCGCAGCAGGCAACTCAAGAGGTAAAGCGCATCGACGTTTTGCGCTTCGCGGCGCAGCGCGTCGCGATACATTACCGCTGCCTGCGGCAAGTGCCCGGCACTGTGCTTGTCCCACGCCTGGCGCAGTAGCGACTCGACGTCTTCCACGACAGGTCGGGCGCAGCAGTTCTTGTACTTCTTGCCGCTGCCGCAGGCGCAACTCTCGTTTCGTCGCTGACTCATTGCTGCCATTGGTTACTAATGGTGCCGGAGGTCCGGGTCAAGCGCCCATGGCGCCGGCGCTGCAGAATTTCCGCGCGGCCGCGACCCTGTCGCCGTGCCTTCAGCGCCGACTATTGCCATTGCTTTCGCTCGTGTCGGCGGGGCGTTCAGCCATGCAGAAGAATCGCGGCGGGAGTTGTCTCGAGAATGCTCTTTCTGATGTTCTCGTGCAGTTCGACATCCAGAACGTCGAGGGGATTGAAATCATCGGTGAGGACCAGCGGGTTCGGGTATCGCGGCAGCAGTCTCCCCTGGCGCAGCCCGAGGTCCAGGGTCTTTCTTGCCAACGCGTGCGCGAAGGGGATGCGCGTCGCCAGCGCCTGCGCCACGGGGCGGTTGGCGGCGATCAGGACCAGATTCGCGGTGCGGGCATGCCGGTCGGAGGGATCGAACAGGGGGAATGCGGCAATCTCGCTGAATTGCGTCTGCAACGTGCCGACGATCGCGGGGGCCAGCAAGGGGCCGGTCTTCGCATCGCCGATGACATTGAGGGCAAGCACGCCGTCCGGTGCCAGGCGCGCCTTGACCCGCTCCAGTGCCTCCCGCGTCAGCAGGTGGCTCGGGGTCGAGTCGCCGGAGAAGGCGTCCATGATGATCACGTCATAGCGCGGCCCCTCTTGGGCGAGGAAGTATCTCGCGTCCTCGATGACGACCGGCCGCTTCATGCGCAGATTGAAATGCTTTGCGGCCATCTGGACCACCACCGGGTCGATATCGACGACGTCGACGGCGATGTTTCGTTGCTGCAATCGATCCGCAATCACGCCGGCGCCGAGACCGACGATCAGGGCGGAGCGGGTATCGGGCTTGACTTCCAGCGGCAGCGATTCCAGCAGATAGGCATACTCGTAGATCGACAGTCCGCTACGCTGATCGATGCCGCCCTGAACCAGCCCGTCGATCAGCAATTCCCGCGTCTGCACCTGTGTCCCAAGGTACTCGACGACCTTTACATTACCGTAGAAGCTGTCCCGGCTTTCGATCAGGCGCACCGTCGTTCCGTCCGCCATCACCGCTGTTGGCAGGCTGCGCTCGGGCAGCCAGAGGAAAGCCGACACCGCAGCGGCGCCGGCAAGCGCACCGAGGCGTCGCGCATAGACGATGAAATAGGCCAGACCCAGGAGGACCAGCAAAGCGCCGCACAGGTGGAAAGCGCGCGACACGCCGACAAAGCCGATGATCACGTAACCGGCCAGCGCGGTCCCGACCATGCTGCCCAGCGTAGAAAGCGCATAGAGGACGCCCACCGTGCGCCCCAGGCTGGCCCATTCTCGTGCCGCTATCTTCACCACATAGGGAGACACGCAGCCCAGCAGCAGCAGCGCTGGCGCGAACAGCAGGACGGCGCTGACCAGGGCGCCGCTGCGCAGACCCAGCGGCACCGCCAGTTGGATCGCCCAGGGTTTGAGCGAGGGCACCAGCATGACCAGGACGCCTGAGGCGATGATCAGGCCATACAGCCAGGGTGCGGTGGGATGCTTGTCGGACAGGTAGCCGCCGAGTGCATAGCCTGCCGACAGCGAGAGCAGAGTGACCGTGATCAGTGCCGTCCACACATAAAGACTGACGCCGAAATAGGGGCCGATTACCCGCGCCCCCAAAACTTCGACCACCATCACCAGGCCGCCGCACAGCGTTGTGGTAAACATCAGGTAGTAGGGAAAGCTGCTTTGCTTGAGTTCGGACATGAATGCTCCAGGAGTCGGCCGATAGGGGCCGGCAAATTGTAAACGCAGAACCCCGCGGCCTGCTGCAATTTCGCCTGTGCCTTTTGCGGTACTCTAGCGTCCCCCGATCTGTGTTGGCTGTTGCGCGGTGATCAATCAGCAAGGAAAATCAGGAAAAGCCGCGGTTCGTGCCAGTCGCGCGGTCCTGCGCAAGGCCATGGCCGCCTACCAGGCACGCGATCCGGCGCGCGCTGCGCCGCTGTTTGCGGAAGTGCTGGAAGCCGATCCGTCGTGCCTTGATGCGCTGTACCTGCTGGGCACGCTGCACGCCGAAAACGGAAAGCTTCCAGAAGCTGAATCCCTGCTGCTGCAGGCACAGAAAATCCAGCCGAAATCGCCTTACATACTGACCAACCTGGCCAATGTCTTCCTCATGCAGGGCAAGATTGACCAGGCCGCACCAGCGCTGGCCAAGGCACTTGCGCTGAAGCCGGACCTGGTGGAAGCCGAAGTCAACCTGGGGATCCTGATGCGACGCCTGGGTTGTCCTGCGGAATCCGAGCGGCATCTGCGTTCGGCGCTCGGCAAGCGTCGCGAGTGGCCGCAGATCGCCGTCAACCTCGCGGTCACCCTGGCTGATCTCGAGCGGCGCGAAGAGGCAGTTGCCGAACTCGAAGCCGTGCTCGGCCGCCACCCCGACTATGCGCCGGCCCATGAGATGCTCGGTCTGCAGCATGGTCACCTCGGGCACGACGCGGCGGCCGTTACGCATCTGCGACGTTTCATCGAGCTCGCCAGGCCCGAAAGCGACACCAGCGAAGCTTGGCTGATGCTGGCCAAACTGAGTCAGGAACCGGCGCCGCAGCGCTATCCGGTGAGCCCGCTGCTGCGCAATTACGAGCGCAAGGCCGCCAGTTGGGACACCGATGTCGGGCGTGCCGGCAACGAGTTCCTCGGCCCGCGTCACGTCGGCGAATGGGTCAGTACCTGCGCCACCGCGCCCGGCACGCTGAGCATTGTCGACCTCGGTTGCGGCACCGGCCTTTGCGGGCCGCTGCTCAAGCCTCTGGCCAGCCGCCTGGCGGGGGTGGATCTGTCCCAGCCCATGCTCGATCAGGCCTTGGCCAAGCACTGCTATGACGAGCTGTGCTGCAGCGACCTCATTGGTTTTCTGCAGGCGCGTCCCGCGGCTTTCGATCTGGCGGTGGCTTCCGGGGTATTCATCCTGTTCGGGGATCTGGCGCCGCTGTTCGGGTGCCTGCATGCGGCGCTGCGCGGCGGCGGGCAAGTCGTGTTCACGGCGTACCGGGCCGCGCGCGGCGATGTCGAAGTTCGCCACAATCTGCATTTCGCCCACCTTCCGGAGTACCTGCGGCGGGTGGCGGCCGACAGCGGCTTTGAAATCGTCTCTCTGACCGAATGTGTGCACGAATTCGAGCATGGCGTCGCGCAACCGGGCTTGCTGTTGGTCATGCGACGAACTTGAGTGCTTGCCCCCGGGCGAGCATCAAGCGACGTGAGTCCGCCAAGAGGCTCGAATTCTTGGCGTTTGGAGCGGTGTGCAGGAATGTTTGGCATTAATTTTGCTTAAAAACAAAGTTCTGCAAAAGCAGAATCCATCGTACTGCTCGCCGGTGGCGGGCAGCCAGTGTTCAGTATTGCCGGAGGCAGCATGAATTTTTCCAGATATTTTTCCAGATCGTTTGCGCTTCATTTGTCCAGGTTTGTAGTCATCGCGGTGCTTTCTGCCATGACAGCCACAGCGGGGGCTGCCGACCCCAAGGCGGACTATGAACGCCTGCGGGGCTCGGTCCAGGCGCTGAGCGCCGCGCTATCGCGCGACCCGGCAGCGGCTGGCGGCGAGGCAAAGGCCAATCTTGCCAAGGTGGCGGCCCGCCAGAAGGAAGCCGAGGAACTTGCCGCAATAGGCGAGTTCGATACGGCCAAATCGATTCTCGACGAAGGTTACAAACTGCTGACCCGAACACTGGCCACTGTAAAAAGCGGCACTGGGTATTCCGGTCCGTCGGGCAGCGCCGCTGCGGATGTTGCTGGTGACCCCTCACGGAAGCCGGCTTACGAGCGCGCCATTGGCAGTGCCCGGGCCCTGTTCGATGCCGCACGCCGCGCCAGTGCCGATGCCGGCGGCAGCCGGACGGCAGATCTCGCCGCGATCGAGGCAAACCTGAAAAAAGCTGAAGCGGCGGGCGCCGGCGGCGACTATGCCCGCGGCGAAGGCTACGCCAACGACGCCATGAAGGAACTGCGCCCGCTGCTGGTGTCGATGAAGGGCAGCGCGCCGGGCGCTGCGACGACCGCGACGGCCGACAGCGGCGCGGACCATGCACGTAAGCTTGCCGTTTTCGATGGGCGGATGTCCAGCACCAAAGCCCTGGTCGATGCCCTGAAGCGACAGAACAAGGACAAGGCTGCCGGCAAGGAGGCCGACATCGCCGGCATCGAGGTCAGCCTGCAGCGCGCCGAAGCCAAGCGCAGCGGCGATCTGCCCGGCGCGCAGGGCATACTCGACGATGCCTACAACGCCACAAAAGTGACCCTGCAGGCGCTGCAGACCCCGACGACCATGAAAACCGGCAGTGCCGCACTTGAATCCGGCAGTGCTGCCGCACCGAGCGTCGAAGCCCAGCGCGGCGAGGTGGAGCGGGTGCTGAAGTCGGCGACACTCCTGCGTGACGCGGTCGTGCGCAAGAGCACCGACAAGGGCACGGACAATGCAACAGTTCTGTCCCGGATCGATGCTCTTGTGGCGGAAGCACGGAGTCGTCAGGCTTCCGATCCGGCCAAGGCCCTGCAGTCGGCCACCGAGGCCAATCAGGCGGCCAAGGATGCCTTGGCGAAGCTGAGGTAGGGTATCCATGCCGTCAATTTTTACCCGTCAGAAGGGTGACGAAGCGGGAAGTTAGCCAGAATTTTCAGGGCAATTAGCGGTGTTCGGCCCTGCGCTCTGTTGAATTTTCTGGCGATGACGCCCCGTATGGGTTTCTCCACGGGGTAACAGGCTACTGGGTTTCCGTCCCGCTTGCGGGCAGAGCCATGACTGTGGAAACGAAGCCGCGCGCAAAAGCTGTTTCGTCCATCAGCGCCGAGCGCTCCAGTCTGGTCCGCAGGTCGCGGCGAAGCACTGTGAGCTCTCGTCTGCGCTGCGTCCAAGCCACGGCACGCTGCACATAGGCGTCGACGCTGGATGTCACCCAGTCGCCGAGATTGAGACGCTCAAGAATGCTGGCGCCGCCACGGCCCGCGGGATGGTCGCTGGTCAGGGTCAGTACCGGGGTGTTCATCCACAGGGCATGAAAAGTCGTCGTGCCGCCGGTGTAGGGGAAGGCGTCGAGGATGCAATCGACATCGTCGTGGGCGCGCAGGTAGGCCGTTAGAGAACCGGCGGGACGCGTGTCGATCCGGGCCGCAATTTCGCTGCCGCCCATGGCGGCCAGTCGTTCGCGGATCGTTGCTGCGCCCTGGGCCATCAGCAGCAGCCTGGCCGACGGTGCCGCCTCAAGAATCCTGCACCACGCAGTCAGCACCTCGCGATTAAGCTTGGCCGGATTATGCAGAGCGCCAAAGACGAAGGGTCCCTCGCTGCGTGGGGGACCCGGCGCGGGGCCGGGGGCCGGCCCGTAGCACCACTGACACCCCGGCAGATAGGCAATCGGTTCGGCATAGGCGGCGTGCGTTCGCCCGCCCGGAAGGGCGAGGGCATCGGTCAGATGGGCGTCGAAACAATCGAGTCCGGTGGAGGCAAGGTAGCCGATCCAGTTCACCTGGATCGGAGCCGGGCGCGACACGAAAACGCCGAGGCGGTTGTGCCCGGTGTGTCCGGAAAGGTCGACCAGAACATTGATGGCATCGTTGCGAACACGCTGGATTACCTCGTCGTCGGACAGATTCTCGATGTGGCGGAACTCCGTGCACAAGGCCCGGATCTCCGCAGTCATGGCGTCTTCCAGCGCGTGATTGCCGTAGGCGAAGGCCGCGATGCCGATCGCCTTGAGTCCACGCAGCAGCGGCAGCATGAAAAAAGCGATCGGGTGCTCGCGGAAATCCCCGGAAACGAAGCCGATGCGCAGTGCCTGGCCTGAAGGGGGCGGCCACCGGCGTTCGGACCCACTGTCGGCGGCAGCTGCGAGGCCGATGCGCGCGGCGACCTGGCGATGACGTGCCAGCAGATCTTCCGGCGCCAGGTCGACGTCATAGCACAGGGTGAGCAGGAGATTGCCGGCGACCAGCGGATCGCCGGTGGCGTCGAGGCAAGACTCAAGACGCGTGCTCGCTTCGTCAATGCGCCCGAGATTCTTCAGCAGCAGCGCCGAGCTATTGACCGCGTCCGGCCAGTTCGGCCGCTGCTCCAGCGCGCGGTCGAAGGCGGCCAGTGCAGCCTCCGCCTGGTTGTCGAGGGACAGCGCACGGCCAAGATTGAACAGGCTGGCCGGGTTTTGCGGCCGCCGCGCCAGCACGGCCTCCAGCAGCGCAACCGCCTCGCCGGCGCGGCCGCTATCAGTCAGCAGGGCGCCCAGGTTGTTCATCGCATCGGCATTGTCCGGAGCAATGGCCAGGGCACGCCGCAGCAGGGACTCCGACTCTTCCCGCGCGCCGGCCAGACGCAGGGTTTCACCCAGGCTGTTGAGCAGGTTGGGCTGTTCCGGTTGCTGCGCCAGGGCGGCGGAGATCATCGCACGAGCGCGTCCGTAATCCCCCTTCTGCATGGCAATCAGGCCGCGCAGGTGGAGTGCATCGAGGTGGTCCGGCTGCGACGCGAGGACCTGGTCGTAGAGCGCGGCGGCCGCTTCCAGGCGGCCGGCGCGATGATGTGCGTAGGCACCGGAGAACAGGGAGTCCGTGGAGCGATGGGTGGTCATGGGCCGGCGTCTTCGAGGAGGGAAATGATGCGCACCGTGGGCAAGTATCCTTGGGCGCCGCATCGAGGTCAATGCGGGACCGGAAATCCAGGCGGTTTTGCACAGCGCCGGAGCTTGGCGACACGCTACAATCCGGCCATGTCAGCACAAACCCTCCTCTGAATACGCCGCATGGCTTCCCCGTCCCCGCCCATCGACGCCGTATTGTTGCGTCAGGCCATCGCCCATCATCAGGGTGGCCGTTTCGACGTCGCCAAGCAGCTTTACCGATCCCTGTTGCAGATCCATCCCGATCATCTCGACGCCCACTACAATCTTGGCCTGCTGGAGTTCCAGTCTGGCCGGGCTGCCGCCGCGCTGGTCCATCTGAAGACCGCGCTCGATGCCGAACCCTCCGAGGTTCAATACTGGCTGTCCTATGCCAACGCCCTGCTCAAAACCGGAAAGCCGGGGGACGCGCTGGCGTTGCTGCAGCTCGCCTTGCAGCAGGGGCTTGACACGCCGGAGTTGCAGGCTGTGCGCCAGGCCGCAGCGGCAGAGCTGGACCGCAACGTTGATCCGCCGGAAGGGACACTCGACCCCTTGTTCGATTTGTTCAAGGCCGGACACTACGCGGAAATGGAAAACCAGGCCGCGCTGCTGAGCTTGCAGCACCCGCAGTGCGGCCAGCTCTGGAAGATTCTCGGCGTATCGCGGCAGATGCAGGGCAAGAGTGCCATGGACGCCTTTCAGCGCGCGGCGCGGCTCTTGCCCGACGATGCCGAAGCGCACTACAACCTGGGAGTGGCTCAGCAGCAGTCGGGTCACGTAAACGAAGCCGTGGCGAGCTTTGAGCGCGCGCTGGAAATTCAGCCCGGATTCGCCATGGCGCACAACAATCTGGGCAATGCCCGGCAGGATCTGGGGCAGTTGCAACAGGCCGCAGCCAGCTATCGTCGGGCGCTGGAATTGCAGGCGGATTTTGCCGAGGCGCACAACAATCTGGGCAATGTGCTCAAAGGGCTGGAGCGTCTTGATGACGCGGTCGCGAGTTATCGCCAGGCCCTCGCGCTGCAGCCCGACTTTGTCGAGGCCCACAACAATCTGGGCGCCGTGCAGCAGCTCCTGGGACATCTCGACGAGGCGGAGGCCAGTTATCGTCAGACCCTTCGCATCAGCCCGGATTTTGTCGAGGCTCACAGCAATCTGGGAAATGTGTTGCGGCTGCAGGGCAAGCCCGAACTGGCGCTGGAAAGCTGCGGGCGTGCGCTGCAATTGTCGCCTGATTATGCCGACGCCCTTGCCAACGGCGGCCTGGCCCTGAAGGAACTCGGGCGTTTCGATGAGGCCGCGGGCTGTTTTCGTCGCGTGCTGGAACTGAGGCCGGAAAACGCCGAGGCCTATTACAACCTGGCCGGCGTGCTGAAGAGCCAGGGGAAGGACGCGGACGCGGCGGCGAATTTCCGCCGGGCACTGGAGCTGAAGCCGGGCTACGCCGAGGCGCACCTTACCTTGGGCAATGCGATGCTCGATCTGGGTGAGATCGACGAGGCGGCGACCAACTACCGCCGCGCCGCAGAACTCAGGCCCGACTACACGTCGGCCAACGGCAATCTGTTGTTCGTGATGAACTACCATCCGGACAAGAGTGCCGAAGAGATCTTTGCCGCCTATCGGGAATACGATGAGCGCCTGGGGCAGCGCCATCGCCGCGAATGGCAGCCGCACCCCAACAGCCGCGAGCCCGATCGCCGCCTGAAAGTCGGATATGTCTCGCCGGACTTTCGTCACCATTCCGCGCGCCACTTTCTCGAACCCCTGCTGGCCCGGCACGACAAAAGCCAAGTCGAGGTATACGCCTACGCCGAAGTCGCGCAAGAAGACGAAGTCAGCGCGCGTTACAAATCCCATGTCGACCACTGGCTCAACACCACCGGTCTGGCAGATGATGAGCTTGCACGACGGATCAGGGCCGACGGCATAGATATCCTGGTCGATCTGGCCGGGCACACCGACCGCAACCGGCTCCAGGTTTTCACCCGCAAACCGGCGCCGGTCACGGTATCCTGGCTGGGCTACGGCTATACCACCGGACTGACTGCAATCGATTACCTGCTGACCGACGGGACCAGCGCGCCCGAGGGAAGCGAGCAACTCTTTTCCGAGCAGCCCTGGCGACTGGCCACGCCCCAATACGCTTACCGGCCCGGCACCGATATGGGCGAACCCGGGCCTCTGCCCGCGCTGGATCGCGGTCATCTCACCTACGGCACGCTCACCCGCGCGGTGCGAATCAACCATCACACCATCGCCGTCTGGTCGGAAATCCTGCAGCAGGTCAAGGGTGCGCGACTGGTGATCAACAGCGGAAATTTTCGCGATCCGGCAGTCCAGGATCGGCTCGCGCAGCGCTTTGCTGCGCACGGAATCGAACGCGAGCGGCTTGAAATCGGTTATCAAAGCCCGCCCTGGGACGTTCTGCGCGGCATCGACATCGGGCTGGACTGTTTCCCGCACAACTCGGGCACCACGCTGTTCGAGTCTCTCTACCTGGGCGTACCCTTCATCACCCTGGCCGGGCGACCCAGCGTCGGTCGACTGGGCAGCAGCATCCTGGAAGGCGCGGGACATCCCGAATGGATAGCGCGTACGGAGCAGGAGTACGTCGAAAAGGCGGTGGCGCTTGGGGCTGACCTGGAGCGCCTTTCCCGCCAGAGAGCCGGCCTGCGCGCGGAAATGCAGGCCAGCGCGCTGATGGATGAATCAGGCTTCGCGCGCAAGGTGGAACAGGCCTACCGGGAGATGTTCGACAAATGGGCCAGGGGATGAGGCGGTGACCCGTCCGGACGCGACAGACTTCGACCCGCTAATACGCCTGTTCCAGGCCGGGCGCCATGCTGAAATGGAAGCCGGCGCACGGGAGTTGCTGAGCCGCTACCCGCAAGCCGGCTTCGGCTGGAAGATCCTGGGAGTCGCGCTGCAGGTGCAAGGCAAGTCGGCACTCGATGCGCTGCAAAAGGCGGCCGAACTGGTGCCCGACGATGCAGAGGCACACAGCAACCTGGGCAATGCCCTGAAGGATCTGCGGCAACTGGATGCCGCGCTGACAAGCTACCGTCGCGCATTGGCGTTGGCCCCGGATTTTGCCGAGGCCCACTTCAACCTGGGCAATGCCTTGAGCGAACTGGGCCAATTCGAAGCTGCCGCTGCAAGCTACCGTGAGGCGCTGGAAATCAAGCCGAATTACCTCGATGCGCTGTTCAACCTGGGCAATACCCTGGATGAACTGGGTCAAAGGGTGGCCGCAACGCAGTTCTACCGCCGGGCGCTGGAAATCAACCCGGCCTATCCCGCGGCGCAGATCAACCTGGGCGTTACGCTGCGGCAGCAACACTGCTACGTTGAAGCCGAGCAGTGCCTGCGGCGGGCGCTGGAACAGCAACCGGACAACGCCGAAGCGCGACACAACCACGTCCTGATTCTGGCGATGCTGTCCGACTACCGCCAGGCGCTGGCCGAAAGCGACGCCGCGCTGGCACTCAAGCCTGACTCGCCGGCGCTCTGGGAGCAGCGCCTTTACGTCCTCTCCTACCATCCGGACCTTGCGGCGCAGGAGATCTACAACGAGTTCAAGCGCTGGGGCGCGCGTTTTCCAGAACCACGGGTTGATTTCAGCCACCATGACCGCACTCCGCAGCGGCGCCTGCGCGTGGGCTACGTCTCGCCGGACTTCCGCCGCCACACCTCGCGCTTTTTCTTCTGGCCGCTGTTCGCCAACCACGACCACCAGCAGATTGAGTTGTACGCCTATGCCAATGTCAAGCAGGAGGACGAATTCACTGCAAAGTTCAAAACCCTGTTCGACCACTGGCGTGACATTCGCAAACTGAACGATCGGGACGCCGCCGCCGTGGTCCGCGAGGACCGGATCGACATTCTGGTGGACTGCTGCAACCACATGAATGATGACCGGCTGGGTGTATTCACCCTCAAGCCCGCGCCGATCCAGGTCACTTGGCTGGGGGCGGCATGGACCACGGGCCTGCCCATGGTCGACTACGTTCTGTTCGATCCCTGCATGGCTCCCGAAGGCACTCTTACCCGGGAAAAGATCGTCCGTCTGCCGCACTTCTTCGTCGCCTACCAGCCGCCCGAAGAAACCGCTGAAATCGTCGCGCCGCCCAGCGCGCGCAACGGCTACGTCACCTATGGCTACAGCGGCCGCACCGAGCGTCTCAACCACCGCACTTTCCGAGTCTGGGGCGAAATTCTCCGGGCGCAGCCCGAGGCTCGGCTGATCCTCGACTTCGCACCGTTTGCCGACCCGCCGACGCAAATTTATTACCGGGGCGTCCTGCGGGAATACGGCATCGACCCCGAGCGGGTCACCTTGCGCAAGAGCGACAACATCTTTGCCGGGCTCAACGACATCGACATCCTGCTCGACTGTTTCCCGCACAGCGGCGGCACCATGCTGTTCGATGCCCTCTGGATGGGCGTCCCGGTGCTGACCCTGGCCGGTCGACCGCCTGTGGGACGCATAGGGGCCAGTCTGATGACCAATCTCGGACTGACCAGGTGGGTGGCCGGCAGCGAAGATGAATACATCGCCCTGGCCGCGCTTTTCGCCGTGGACAGGGCGGGTCTGGCCGAATTGCGCGCGGGCATGCGGCAGCGGATGATCAATTCGCCGGTGATGGACGGCGCAGGCTTTGCCCGTGGTGTCGAATCGGCCTACCGGGAAATGTTCGAAAATTGGGCAAGGCAGTGAGTCGGGCCGGCCCGCCGCCGGCCGGCGCGGCGGAACAGCTGGTCGCGCTGTTCAATGCCGATCGCCATGCCGAACTGGAAACCAGGGCCGGGCAGTTGACCCGCAAGCATCCGGCGTTTGGTCTTGCCTGGAAGATGCTCGGCGCAGCGCGGCAAATGCAGGGCAAGGACCCGTTTGCCGCCTTGCAGACGGCGGCGGGCCTGCTGCCGGATGACCTGGAACTCCACTACAACCTTGCGCTGTCCTTGCACGGCGCGGGACGGCTGGAGGAAGCGGCGCGCAGCTATTGTCAGGTCCTGGAGTTGCAGCCCGCGATGGTCGAGGCGCATTACAGCCTCGGCATCATCCTGCATGCGCTGCACCAGCCCGACGCCGCGCTGGCGAGCTTTCGACGCGCACTCGAATTGCGGCCTGATTTCGCCGAGGCGCACAATTTTCTCGGCGGCGTTCTGCAAGCCATGGGGCGTCTGGGCGAAGCCGCGACCTGCTTTCGCCGTACGCTCGAAATCAGGCCGGAGTTCGCCGGCGCCTGGAGCAATCTCGGCACCGTACTGCTCGCGCAGGGACAAGGCGATGAATCCCTGGCCTGCTACCGCCGGGCGCTCGAGATCGACCCCGCCTATGCCGACGTGCATTTCAACCTGGGCAATGCGCTGCGAAGCCAGGGGCAGCCGCAGCAGGCCGCGCTGGCGTATCAGCGGGCGCTGGAACTCAAACCCGATGTCGCCGCCGTGCTCAACAACCTGGGCGATGTCCTGCGCGATCTGGGGCGGCTTGACGAGGCGGCGGCAAGCTGTCGCCGCGCGCTGGAAATCAGGCCGGATTACCCTGAAGCCTGCAACAATCTGGCCAACGTGCTGAGGGACCAGGGCCGCCCGGACGAAGCCATCGGCCATTACCGGCGGGCGCTGAGCCTCAGGCCGAACTATGCCGGCGCACTCAACAATCTGGGTGGAGCCTTGCAGGATGTCTGGCAAACCGATGAAGCGGTGGACTGCTATCGTCGGGCGCTGGCCATGCAGCCGGATTACGCCGAGGCGCACAACCATCTGGGCAATGCGCTGAAGGATCTCGGCGACATCGATGCCGCGCTAGCATCCTTCCGGCGGGCGCTGGAACTGAAGCCGGAATTGGCCAGTGCCTGCGACAATTTGCTGTTCACGCTGAACTACCATCCGGACTTGAGCGCTGCCGAGATTTTTGCCGCCTACCGCGACTACGATATGCGCTACGGCTTGCCCCATCACAGCGACTGGCAAGCGCACGCCAACAGCCGGGAGCCCGCGCGACGACTGAAGATCGGCTACGTCTCGCCTGATTTTCGCTACCATTCGGTGCGGCACTTTCTGGAACCCTTGCTGGCCCGCCACGACAAGACCGGGTTCGAGATCCATGCCTATGCCGAACTCGCGCACGAGGACGCGGAAACTGCGCGCTACAAAAGCTACGTCGATCACTGGATTCCCACGCAAGGAATGGACGACGAGACCCTGGCGCAACGCATCCGGGCCGATCGCATTGACATCCTGGTTGACCTGGCCGGGCACACCGGCAAGAACCGCCTGCCCGTCTTCGCCCGCAAGCCGGCCCTCGTGTCGATCTCCTGGCTGGGCTATGGCTACACAACGGGACTGTCCGCCATCGACTACCTGCTAACCGACGTGGTCAGCGCCCCGGCAGGCAGCGACGATCTTTTTTCCGAGAAGCCCTGGCGCATCGTCACGCCCATGTACGCCTACCGGCCTGCTGCCGGCATGGGGGAAGTCAGCCCGCTGCCGGCCGCGCAGCGCGGCCACATCACTTTCGGCACCCTGACGCGCGCGGTTCGGATCAACTCCAAAACCATTCGGGTGTGGTCGGCGATACTGAACCAGGTAGAACGCTCAAGACTCGTCATCGACAGCGGCAACTACCGCGAGCAAAGTGCGCGGGAGAGACTGGCGGCTGGTTTCGCCGCGCACGGGATCGAGCGGGAGCGCCTCGAAATCGGCTATCGCAGCCCACCCTGGGATGTACTGCGGGGGCTGGACATCGGGCTCGACTGCTTCCCGCACAATTCCGGCACCACCCTGTTCGAAAGCCTGTACCTTGGCGTGCCATATATCAGCCTGGCCGGCCGCCCCAGCGTCGGGCGGCTCGGCAGCACGATACTGGAAGGCCTGGGTCATCCCGAATGGATAGCCGGCAGCGAGCAGGACTATGTCGACAAGGCCGTCGCGCTGGCCGCAAACTTGCCCGGTTTGGCGCGCCTGAGGGCGGGGTTGCGCGCCGAAATGGTGGGCAGCCCGTTGATGGACGAAGCCGGTTTTGCGCGCAAGCTCGAGGCAGCGTACCGGGAAATGTTCGCAATATGGTGCAGTGCCAGGGAATGAGAAAAAATGATGGGCGCCTGCATGAACGCCGCGATGCGCCTGTGAAAGAATGCGGGGACGGCGAATGGAAACGGCATCAACGGGGCCGGACGCGATGCGACGTCTCCGGCCCGATGATTCGGCCGGCGTGAAATCAGCACCAGCAGGAACAGGAGGCTTTTGATGCAAGCGGTCATTCTTGCCGGCGGTCTCGGCACCCGGATATCGGAAGAAACACACCTGAAGCCCAAACCGATGATTGAAATCGGCGGCAAGCCGATTTTGTGGCACATTCTCAAGACCTACTCCGCCCACGGCGTCAATGACTTCGTCATCTGCTGTGGTTACAAGGGTTACCTGATCAAGGAGTATTTCGCCAACTACTTCCTGCATATGTCCGACGTGACCTTCGACATGGCCAGCAACCGCATGGAGGTGCATCACAAGCACGCCGAGCCGTGGAAAGTGACGCTGGTCGATACCGGCGACGACACCATGACCGGAGGCCGCTTGAAGCGTGTTGCCGATTATCTGAAGAACCAGGACGAGTTCTGCTTCACCTATGGCGACGGTGTTGCAGACGTGGATATCGCGGCTTCCATCGCCTTCCACAGGGCCCATGGCAAGCTGGCGACCGTCACTGCCGTGCAGCCGCCGGGCCGTTACGGTTCGCTGGCGCTGGAAAACGGCGCGGTGCGCGGGTTCATCGAGAAACCCAGCGGTGACGGCGGCTGGATTAACGGCGGATTCTTTGTGCTCTCGCCCAAGGTGCTCGACCTGATCGCCGGCGATGCGACGAGTTGGGAGCTGGAGCCGATGGCCAGGCTGGCTGCGGACGATCAGTTGCGGGCCTTCGAGCATAGCGGTTTCTGGCAGCCCATGGATACGCTGCGGGAAAAGAACCTGCTGGAGTCTCTCTGGGACTCCGGCAAGGCACCGTGGAAAGTGTGGTGATGGTGCCCACAGCGGATTTCTGGCGCGGCAAGCGCGTGTTATTGACTGGCCACACCGGCTTCAAGGGTGGCTGGCTGGCCTTGTGGCTGCAGCGTCTGGGCGCACATGTGACAGGCATTGCCCTGCCGCCCGACAGCAAGCCAAGCCTGTTTGAACTGGCCCGGGTCGGCGGCGGCATGGAGAGCCGGTATGCCGACATCCGCGATGCGGCGTCCCTGCGCGCGATCATCCGTCCGGCCCGGCCCGAGATCGTGCTGCACCTTGCCGCCCAGCCGCTGGTGCGGGCCAGCTACCGTGAGCCGCTGGAGACTTTTTCCAGCAACGTGATGGGCACCGCGCACGTGCTCGATGCCCTGCGCGGCGTCGACAGCCTGCGTGTGGCGGTCATGGTGACCACCGACAAGGTCTACCAGAATCGGGAATGGCCCTATCCCTACCGCGAGAGCGATGCGCTGGGAGGTCACGACCCCTACAGTGCCAGCAAGGCCGCCAGTGAAATCGTGATCGCCTGCTATCGAGACGCTTTTCTTGCTGCGCAGGGTGTCGCGGTGGCCAGCGCACGGGCCGGCAACGTGATCGGCGGCGGCGACTGGTCGCAGGACCGGCTGATTCCCGATGCCGTGCGCGCCTGGCAATCCGGTCAGGTGCTGGCCATCCGCCGCCCGCAATCGATCCGCCCCTGGCAGCATGTGCTGGAACCGCTGGCGGGCTATTTGACGCTGGCGCGGAAACTTTGGGAACAACCCGCATTGGCCGGCGCCTATAACTTCGGCCCGCAAAGTGCCGAGGCCGCTACCGTGCGCGATGTGGTGGAACTGGCGCGCAGCGCTTACGGCGGTGGCGAGGTGCATTTCGGCGACGACGGTGCAGGGCCGCACGAGGCAGGCTGGCTGGCGCTGGAAACGGCCAAGGCGAGAAACGCGCTGGGCCTGGTCCCGAAATGGGCCTTGTCCGAATCGGTGAAGCGCACGATGGCCTGGTATCGGGCGCAGCAGCAGGGCGCCGACGCGCGCCACTTGTGCGAGGCCGAGATTGCCGCTTACGAGGCCCTGGCATGAGCCGTTTCACGGTGACCGAGCTGCCATTGGCCGGTCTGAAACTTGTCGCGCGCCAGCGCCAGGTTGACAGTCGCGGCTTCCTGTCGCGACTGTTCTGTGCCGAAGAGCTGGCACTTGCCGGCTGGACAGTTCCGGTGATCCAGATCAACCACAACTGCACGGCGACAGGCGGGACGGTGCGCGGGATGCATTTTCAGCGTCCGCCCCATGCCGAGATGAAACTGGTCAGTTGCCTTCGCGGCGAGGTCTGGGACGTCGCGGTGGATGTGCGGACCGACTCGCCGACTTTCTTGCGCTGGCACGCCGAACTACTGTCGGCGGATAACGGTCAGGCATTGCTGATCCCGGAGGGATTCGCCCACGGCTTCCAGGCGCTGACCGATGATGCCGAACTTTTGTATTGCCACTCCGCCGCCTACAGTGCAAATGCCGAGGCTTCGCTGAATCCACTCGATCCGCGTCTGGCCATAGCCTGGCCGCTGCCGATCGGCGAACTTTCCGACAAGGATCGCAGTCGTCCATTTGTCGATCAAAATTTTGCGGGAGTCCAATTGTGAATTGCCGTCACTGCGGCAAACACGTTTCGCTGACCCTGATCGACTTGGGCAGTGCGCCGCCCTCGAATGCCTACCTCACCGCGCTGACCATGCGCCGCCCGGAGAAGTGGTTCCCCTTGAAAGTACTGGTCTGCGAGGCCTGCTGGCTGGTGCAGGCCGAAGCCTATTCGCGGGCCGCGGAGCTGTTCAATGACGAGTATGCCTACTTCAGTTCCTTTTCCGACATATGGCTGAGGCATGCGGAAGAGTATGTAGGCCGGATGGTCGATCGTTTCGGCCTGTCGCCCGACAGCCATGTGGTCGAGGTGGCATCGAATGACGGCTACCTGTTGCAGTATGTAAAGCAAAGAGGCATTCCCTGCCTGGGAATCGAGCCAACCGCCAGCACGTCGGCCGCATCGCGTCTCAAGGGAATCGAGACCGTCGAGGAGTTTTTCGGCGTCAGCCTGGCGAACAGGCTTGCGAGCCAGGGCAAGCAAGCCGATTTGATGGCCGCCAACAACGTACTGGCCCACGTGCCGGATATCAACGATTTCTCGGCTGGCTTTGCCGCCTTGCTGAAGCCTCAGGGTGTGGCGACCTTCGAGTTTCCGCATCTCATGAAGCTGATCGAGCAAAACCAGTTCGACACGATTTACCACGAGCATTTTTCCTATCTTTCCTTTACGGCAGTGACGGATATCTTCAGCGATGCCGGACTGTCGGTTTTTGACGTCGAGGAACTGCCTACGCATGGCGGCAGCCTGCGTTTGTTTGCGCAAAGAAAAGATACGGGAAGGCATGTCGTCAGCGGCAAGGTGGCAGAACTGATCGACCGCGAAACTGCGGCCGGAATGAACCGGGCCAGTTATTACGCAGGTTTCCAGGAACACGCAAACAAGGTCAAATATGATTTTCTGGCCTTTCTGATCGACGCCAAGCGCGCCGGGAAAACCGTGGTCGGCTACGGTGCCGCAGCCAAGGGCAACACCCTGCTCAATTACGCGGGAGTGCGCCAGGACCTGATTTCCTATGTGATGGATCGCAATCCGGCCAAGCAGGGCAAATTCATGCCCGGAAGCCGCATTCCGATCGTTGCCGAAGCGCTGCTGAAACAGACCAAACCCGATTACGTAATCATCATTCCCTGGAACCTGCGCACGGAAGTGATGGATCAACTTGCCTACATTCGCGAATGGGGCGGCCAATTCGTGACCGCCGTGCCGTCGCTGGTCGTGGAATAGCTGCCATCCGCATGAGAGTGCTACTGACCGGTGCCAGCGGATTCCTCGGCCACTATGTGCTGGAAAGCCTGCGCCGGCAAGGCATCGAGACGGTGATGCTGGGGCGGCGACGTGCCACTGACAGTGCCTTCGCCGATTTCATCGAGGCCGATTTGCTGTCCACGCAGGATTTTGCGGGGTGGATAAGGCAAGCCAAGGCAAGCCATCTGCTGCATCTGGCGTGGTTTGCCGAACACGGCGAATACTGGACCTCACCCTTGAACCAGCGCTGGGTCGAGGCCACCACCCGACTGGTCGAGGCGTTTTGCGAGGGCGGCGGGCAGCAGGTCGTGGTGGCGGGCACCTGCGCCGAATACGACTGGTTGCAAGGCTACTGCCGGGAAGAGGGCACCGCCTTGAATCCGGCGACGGTCTACGGCACTGCCAAGGATGCGGCGCGGCGTCTGGCGATGGAAATTTGCGCCCGACACCAGTTGCCGTGTGCCTGGGGTCGGGTGTTCATTCCCTTTGGCGCCGGCGAGAACGTTCAGCGGCTGATTCCCTCGCTGATAGCGGTATTTCGCGGCACGCGTGCGGCCTTCGGGGTGAATGCCCTGGCCTACCGGGACTTCTTGCATGCGTCGGATGTCGCGGCAGGTTTCATGGCCTTGCTGCGCAGCGGCACCAGCGGTGCCTACAACATCAGTTCGGGCCAGCCCGTGCAACTGTGCGATCTTGTCTGTGAACTGGCACGACTGCTGGATGCCGATCCGCAGCCCGTGCTGGAACTGGCTGCCGAGCGCCCCGGCGAGCCGCCGTTGCTGGTGGGCGAAAATCTCAAGCTCAAGACGCTGGGTTGGGTGCCGGCGCTTTCCCTGGAGCAGGGGCTGCAGCAGACCCTGAGCGATTTTCGGCCATGAGTGTCGATCAATGTCCGCTGTGCGAGAGCCGCCGACTGACGCAATTCCTCCTGCGCAAGCACGTTCCCGTGCATCAGAATCTGGTCGTCGGCAGCCAGCATGCGGCGCGTTCGGTGGCGCGCGGCGAGCTTGATCTGGTCGTGTGTGAAGATTGCGGTTTTGTATTCAACCGGGCTTTCGATCTGGCTCGTCTGGCCTATGGCGAAACCTACGACAACACGCAGTCGTGTTCCGGATATTTCGACGCCTATCTGGATGGGCTGGTCGAAGACATGGTGCTGCGGAAGGCCGTGCGCGACTGCAGCATCGTCGAAGTGGGATGCGGCAAAGGGCAATTCCTGCGCAAGCTGGTGAGCTTTCCGGGCGCCAACAACAGGGGCTTTGGTTTCGATCCAAGCTATGTTGGACCGGAAACCGATCTGGATGGCCGGCTTGTGTTTCGCCGCTGCTACTACGATGCCAGCTGCATCGACGTCGCCGCGGACGTCGTGGTGTGCCGGCATGTCATCGAGCATGTGCCCGACCCGATGGCCTTGCTGCGCTCGCTAAGGGCGGCGCTGGACCATTCGCCCGGGGCGCGTGTGTTCTTCGAGACGCCGTGTGTGGAGTGGATACTTCGCCACCGGGTGCTATGGGATTTCTTCTATGAACATTGCTCGCTGTTTACCGCGGCCTCGCTCAGCCTGGCGTTCCGTCGCGCCGGGTTTGTCGTGGAGCGTGTCGAGCATATCTTTGGTGGCCAGTATCTGTGGCTGGAAGCCATGGTCGCCGATGCCGCGTTGCCTGCCGAGCAGGGACCGGGGGAAACTGCAACGCTGGCAAAGGCCTACGGCGAGGAAGTGGAAACGCTGCGGCTGGACTGGCAGGCGCGCTTGCTTGAACTCGGCGTGCATGGGAAGGTGGCTTTATGGGGTGCGGGCGCCAAGGGTGCGACTTTCGCCAATCTGGTCGATCCGGACTGTTTCCTCATCGATTGTGTTGTCGACCTGAATCCGAACAAGCAGTGCCGTCATATTCCCGGCACCGGACACCCGATTGTTGCTCCCGCCGAGCTTCAGCTGCGCCGTGTGAAAAGCGCCGTGCTGATGAATCCGAACTACCGTGATGAAAACCTGCGATTGCTGGCCGCGGCCGGCATCGAACTCGACCTGATCGACTGGAGCCACTGATGAAACTCATCCTGGATACCGACGCCAAGACTCTGAGCGTAGACGAAGCCGGACAAACCATAACACTGGACCTGTATTCCAGGGAGGCTTTCGAGGCAATTTCGCGGCAATGGGTTCGCGTCGGCTGGAACCAGAAATATCAATACACTTTCAGCTGGATGGGCCGTCCGGTGATCCAGTTGCCGGAAGACATGATCCGCATGCAGGAGGCGATCTTTCAGCTGCGGCCGGATGTGATCATCGAAACGGGCGTGGCGCACGGCGGCTCCCTGATTTTTTACTCGAGTCTGTGCAAGGCGATGGAAAAGGGGCGCGTGATCGGCATCGACATCGAGATTCGTCCGCACAATCGTGCTGCAATTGAAGCCCATCCCTTGAGCGACCGGATCACCCTGGTCGAAGGCAGTTCCACCGCGCCGGAGATCGTCGCCGAGGTGAAATCCCTGGTTCAGCCGGGCGAGTCAGTGCTGGTCATTCTGGATTCGAATCACAGCTACGCCCACGTCCATGAGGAACTGGAAGCCTATGCCGGCCTGGTGACGGCCGGGTCCTACATCGTGGCGACCGATGGAATCATGTACGACTTGACGGACGTGCCGCGTGGCACTCCGGGCTGGGTCACCGACAACCCGACATTTGCGGCACGGGACTTTGTCGCGCAGCACCCCGAATTTGTTGTTGAACAGCCGGCCTGGCCTTTTAATGAAAGCGAACTGCAACACAACATCACGCACTGGCCCGGGGCATGGCTTAAACGAGCGTTTCTTGACTGATCCTGGATAAAGTCGGCGAAAAACCCGATTTATCAGTACGGCGAACATCGCGATCGCATTTGCCATACCTCGTGCCTTGCCTGCGCATTTGTCGTGCTCAGTCGCCACTTGTCAAACTCGGCTGGAGGCAGGATGCGAAGCGGGTAGCACGTAATCGTGGTGGTCTTATCCGGCTCGCTGGCAGCAACCACCGCGCCGTGCTTGGACTGCGTATCCCTTCGCGATAGTTCAACCGTCTGCACCGGTGCTTCGGTCTTTCGATTCATGGCGCCCACCTCGGAGCCGCTGACTGATGTTGAAGTTCAGGCTGGATGTTGGTGACCGAGGTCTGTTGTTTCCTACGGGTAGTCGCAACCGCTTGTTCCATGCTTGCGCGTCCGGCGCGGTCGGCATGGACCGGGTTCCCTCTGCTCCTTCCTTGACCTGCGGATTGCCCTAGAGCGATCCACGGCAACTTTGCAAAGTTTGGTCATATCCAGTTTTCAAAATCGCACTCACGCCGCCCAAGCGCTGCGCTTGTCGCACTGAAAAAAAGCCGGGGCGGCACACCAGCAGGGCTGGCTTGCAGAGGCCGAGGCCGGCTATCAGGATGCCTTGCGGCAACATCTGCATTTTCCAGACGCACTCAGTCTGCTGGGCCTCATTGCCTATCAGCAGGGAGATATCCCGGCTCCATAGCAGTGCAGTCAGGGTACCGTCGCCGCCAGGCTCGATATGGCTCTATGCCGCTTCAATCTGGGCAATGTGCAGCGAATGCCATGATTCCGCCAAGGCTCTTGTGGTGGATGGCTCTCGTCGTGACGCCTACCGGCGTGAGCTGCGCGCAGCCGCGCAAACCTCATTCTGGGGGGAGACGGGCCGTCGTATTCGGCGAAATTCGAGATAATGCTGATGTTTTTGATGGCGTGACGCCGGCATTTTGGCTGGGTGCTTGCATGGGGTGCGATTTATAAGCATGCGCCGGGTCGTCAGCAAGGCGGGATCAGGACTGCAGAGGTTTGCCGCTCCAGAACTCCGGGTTCAGGTTGTCTCCCTGACGCGTCGTCAGCACGGCTGCGGCAGCGGGGCCGGTCTGGTGGCCGGCACGCATCTCGAAGAGTTGCCGGCGTCGTTCCAGGGGCGCCGGCAACGCGCCGTCAGCGACAAGCCGCGACAGCAATGGCGCAATGCGTTCGCGAAACCGGGCGGCATCGACAAAGAAGCCGGAGTATTCGCACAACAGGATGTAGGCCATCATCATGCTGCGCCTGATCTGCTCCGGATCAGCCGTGGTTGCAGCAATGCCTTGCGCTATGGATTCTGCGTTTGGCGCAGCGATGGCGGCAAGGGTCTCAGCAGACACTTCCACGCGCTCTCCCGCCAGGATTCGGCGGGTGGCTTCCTCCAGAGCTGCGACTGCGGCGGTGCGCTGGCCGAGCGCGTGGTGAATCCGGGCAAAGCCGGACATCCGCGCCAAAGTGGCCTCCTGCTGGCAGGCATGGGCAATTGCGCGTCCGGATTCGATCAGTGCGGCGACTTTGGCCGCTGCGCCTTGTTCGCTCATCGCCAGCAGGAACAGAGTGGTCGCGCGGGCCTCGGCCGCGGCCCCACTTTCCCCGGGATCCGGCGACGCCGGCTCTGGCAGCTCACGCACCAGCAGCTTGCGTGCCGCCAGTGCCTCCGCAGTTGCGGGCTTCACCGCAAACAGATTGAGCAGGAAGCCATCGACGGAGCCCGGATCCTCAGCCCGAAAGGGCACCAGGATGCCGAGCCCGGGCAGCAGGCGATAGATGGCGAACCCGCGTGAGGTGAATTCGTCGATCAGCCCGTGATTGATCTGCGCGCCGTGCTTCAATTCAAACATGATCAGCGCTGTGCTACCGGCTAGCAAGGCCGTACCGCCGGCGACCACCGCCGTTTCGTGACCTTCGGCGTCGAGCTTGATGAAGGCAGGCGCCAGTCCGGCAATACCCTGCGCCCAGTCGTCGAGCCGCTCGATGCCGACGCGTTCGAGTTCTGCCGAATGTTCGGGGGTCAACACGAGATGATTGAGTTCAGGGTTTTCGTTCAATTGGAACCAGCCCTCGCCGCGCCGGTCGGACAGCGCGAACTGGCAGATATGCACATTCTTCAGCGCGTTGCGGGCGCAACTCGCAGCCAGGAAGCGGGCCGTATTCGGCGCCGGTTCAAACGCAAACACACGGCCTTCGGGACCTACTGCCTGCGCCGCCGAAAGCGTGTAAAGCCCATAGTTGGCGCCGATGTCGATGACCTGCATGCCCGGCTGCAGGTAGCGGCGCACGAAGTCGATTTCGGCTTCGAACCAGTCCTCGAACTCGAGCAGGACGTAGGGCGTCATCGCGTTCCAGGTCGCCGGCACGGCGACTTCGATAGCGTTGCGAATGCGCAGTAGCCAATGTGGCTCGGTGAGGCGCACCCCCGCCTCGCCTTGATCGGCGCACCAGCAGGCCCAGGCAGAGCCGAACAGGCTTTCGAGATTGCGCACGAAGCGTGGTGCATCGAGCAGCGGCGAGCGACGCATGCGATCACGCAGGTGCGCGCGGTAGCCGGCACGGCGGTCTGGATCCGCCGCCAGGGCAAGGGCAAGCGCGATGTAGTCATCGACGGTTGCCGCGACCAGTTCTTCCAATTCCAGCGCATGGTGCAGGCTGAGTCCGACCCGGGCGGCGTGGCGGTCCCCGGCGAGGACGATGACCGGTACGCCCATCCACAGGGCTTCACAGGTCGTCGTGGTGCCATTGTAGGGAAAGGTGTCGAGGCAGACGTCGATCCGGTCATACAGCGCCAGGTGGCCGGTAATGCCGGCAATGAAGCCGACGACTTCGATCCGCTCCCGGTCGATGCCGGCATGAGCGAAGCGATCGAGGAGCCGCCCGGCGGTCGCCGGGTGGTCGCCGCCACGCGCCTTGATCAACAAGCGGGCCGTCGGCATCCGCGCAAGAATTGTGGCCCAGGCGTCCAGCGTCGTGTCGCTGATCTTGGGCAGAACATTGAACGAGCCGAAGGTAATCGGCCCGGCGCCTTCGGCCGGCCGAGGTGAAGGCACGGGCGCATCCGGTCGCGGCTTATAGCAGTGAAAGCAGTCCGGCAGACGGAGGATTGTCTCTACGCTAAGCGCTTCTGCCTGCCCGGGAGGGTCTGCCCGAGCGTCGGAGATGCGGTAGTCGATCGCATCAACGCCGGTGGTATTCGGATAGCCAAGATAGCTGATCTGGACCGGCGCCGGCCGACGCGCGAGGGCGCGCAGGCGGCACGTTCCGCTATGCCCGGAAAGCTCTACCAGCACGTCGATGGCATCGGCGCGGATGGCGTCGTCGAGTTGAGTGTCGTTCAGGTCGGCGACGTTTCGCCAGTGATCGGCGTGCGCCATGAGCCGGGTCGTGGTGATGTCCACCTCACGCGCGTTGGCATAACAGAATATCTCGAATCGTGCAGAATCATGATGGCGCAGGATCGCCTCGATGAAATAGGCGACGGAATGATTGACGAAGTCGCCCGACAGGTAAGCAAGGCGCAGACGCCGCTGCGGGTCGCGAACATTCCGGTGACGCCGTGCGGTCGCCCGCAGCGGGCGGCAGAAGCGGATACCCCAGTCGCGATGGGCAGCGGCGACTTCCAGCGCGCTGTGCCGGTCGGAGTAGTTCAGCAGGAAAAGGTGCTGCGAAGCCATGGCCGCGTTGTCCGGATCCGCAGCGAGTACGCGCTCCGCAGCGGCGATCCCGGCCATCGGCTGACCCGACAATGCCAGGGTCACGGGTAGCATGGCGAAGTCGATGAGATCCGGCTGCAGGGCGAGCGCCATGTCAAAGGACAGTATCGCGCCCTCGAAGTCATTCAGCGTTGCTTGAATGCTGGCTCGATTGACGTGAGAACGGGCATTGCCCGGGTTGAGGGAAATTGACTTGTCGATCGCCGCCAGTGCGGCTATGTATTGCCTGTTTTCGAAAAGCATCTCGGCCAGCAGGAAATGATATTCCGCGCGTCCGGTGGCAACGGCAAGACTGCGTTGCGCCAGTGTCAGGGCCTCGGCGCCCCTTCCTTGCGCGCGCAACAGGCGCCAGAGGATTTCGAGGCTGTCGAGGCGCTGCGGTTCAAGCCTGACTACCGCCGCGAATGCAGCTGCAGCTTCCTGCTGCCGATCCTGTCTTAGCAGAAGATTGCCCAGATTGCGGTGAGCCGCCGCGAGGTCAGGTGCAATACCCAGGGCAGCTCGGAGTTCGCGCTCTGCGCCCTTCGCATCGCCCAAGCTGGAGAGGGCATTGGCGAAATTGACGCGAAATACCGGATTGTCGGGCTGTGCGCGCAGGGCGAGACGGATGCGCCGGCT
>JANMTA010000040.1:0-3482 GCA_031389965.1 Betaproteobacteria bacterium | reverse complement strand
GCCGACCAAGGGCTACCGTACCCGCAACAACAAGCGCACGGACGTCATGATTGTCCAACGCAGGCCGAAAGGTAAGAGGTAAGAGATGGCACGTTCTATCAAGAAGGGCCCGTTCATTGACGCTCACCTGCTGAAGCGGGTAGATACAGCGCGCGCCTCCAACGACAAGCGCCCGATCAAGACATGGTCGCGTCGCTCGACCATTCTTCCCGACTTCGTTGGGCTGACCATCGCCGTGCATAACGGCAAGCAGCATATTCCGGTCTATGTGTCGGAAAACATGGTTGGCCACAAGCTTGGCGAGTTCGCGCTGACGCGGACCTTCAAGGGCCACACGGGCGGCAAAAAAGCCGTCGCCAAGAAGTAAGGAGCGATGATGGAAACCAACGCAAACTTGCGCGGCGTCCGACTTTCCGCCCAAAAAGGTCGCCTTGTTGCCGATCTGGTGCGCGGCAAGCCGGTCGATCAGGCGCTCAGCATTCTGGCTTTTTCGCCCAAGAAGGGTGCCGGAATCATAAAGAAAGTTCTTGAGTCGGCTATCGCCAACGCAGAACACAATGACGGCGCGGATATCGATGCACTGAAGATCACGCGTATCTATGTCGAAAAGGGCACTGTGCTCAAGCGCTTTACCGCGCGAGCCAAGGGACGCGGCAACAGCATCCTCAAGCCTACCTGTCACATTTTCGTGACCGTTGGCGATTAAGGAGGGCACATGGGACAAAAGATTCATCCGACCGGTTTTCGTCTTTCGGTCACACGCAACTGGACTTCGCGCTGGTATTCCAACAGCAAGAATTTTCCGCAGATGCTCAAGGAAGACCTTGAGGTTCGTGAATACCTGAAAAAGAAACTGGCGCACGCATCTGTTGGCCGCGTGGTGATTGAGCGCCCGGCCAAGAACGCAAGGGTGACCGTGTATAGCGCTCGCCCCGGCGTGGTGATCGGCAAGAAGGGTGAAGACATCGAGCACCTCAAGGCGGAACTCCAGCGCAAGATGGGTGTGCCGGTGCACGTCAATATCGAAGAGATCCGCAAGCCGGAAACCGATGCCCAGCTGATCGCCGACTCCATAGCGCAGCAGCTGGAAAAGCGCATCATGTTCCGCCGCGCGATGAAGCGCGCGATGCAGAATGCAATGCGCCTGGGTGCCCAGGGCATCAAGATCATGAGCTCGGGACGTCTCAACGGTGCCGAAATCGCACGTCGCGAATGGTACCGTGAAGGCCGCGTGCCGCTGCATACCCTGCGTGCCGACATCGACTACGGTACCTCCGAGGCGAAGACCACCTACGGCATTATCGGCATCAAGGTCTGGGTATTCAAGGGCGAGATCCTGTCCCGCAGCGAAGCGCTGCTGGCGGCCCCGGAGCCGGTCGTTGATGACCAGCGCAAGCCGCGCCGCAGCCCCGTCAAGCCCAAAGTCGAGGGCGAAGGCGAAGCCAAGCCAGTGCGCCGGACGTCCGCCAAGAAGGCTGAAGAAACCAAGCCGGAAGCCAAGCCGGAAGCTGTTGCTGCGGCGCCCAAGACCCCCGTCAAGCGTGTTCGCAAGGCCCCGGCCAAGGTCGAGGGTACCGATAGCGCAGCGAAAGAAGGCAAGGAGTAAAACATGCTGCAACCAGCCCGCAGAAAATATCGCAAGGAACAGAAGGGCCGCAACACCGGGCTCGCTACCCGTGGCGCCAAGGTTAGTTTTGGCGAGTACGGTCTCAAGGCTATCGGCCGGGGTCGTCTTACGGCTCGTCAGATCGAAGCCGCGCGTCGTGCCATGACGCGCCATATCAAACGCGGTGGCCGTATCTGGATTCGCATTTTCCCGGACAAGCCGATTTCCAAAAAGCCACTTGAGGTTCGGATGGGTAACGGCAAGGGCTCCCCGGAGTACTGGGTTGCCGAGATTCAGCCGGGCAAGGTCCTTTACGAGATGGACGGTGTGGACGAAACGCTGGCGCGCGAAGCTTTCCGCCTGGCAGCGGCCAAGCTTCCGCTCGAGACCACCTTCGTCACCCGCCATTTGGGATAAGCCATGAAGACAACTGAGCTGAGAGCGAAAAACGACGTGGATCTGCAAAAGGAGTTGCTGGATTTGCGCAAGGCGCAATTCGGTCTTCGCATGCAGGTGGCTACACAACAGCTGACCAATACCAGCCAGGTCGGCAAGGTGCGCAAGGATATTGCGCGCGTAAAAACCATTCAGCGTGAGAAGGCGGCGGCGAAATGACGGATGCGATCACTCAAACCGTGCGGCGCACCCTTCAGGGACGCGTTGTTTCGGACAAGATGCAGAAAACCGTTACGGTATTGGTTGAGCGCAAGGTCAAGCACCCTGTGATCGGCAAGATCATGACGCGTTCGAAAAAGTACCACGCGCATGTTGAAGGACTGGAGACAGCATCCGGTGATCTGGTACAGATCGAGGAATGCGCCCCGATTTCCAAGACCAAGGCATGGCGTGTCGCCAAGGTTGTCGAGAAGGCCCGCGCTGTCTGATTGAACCTTGATGGCCGGGCGTTCTGCAATATAGAAATAGTGGTTGACAACATCGTGGCGGGTTGTAGAATCCTGCCTCTTTGCTCCGCTGGGGTATTCACTCTCCCCGGCATCCCAGCCCCTAGCGGGCTCCAAGACTGATCGCGGGACTTGAGTCAATCGCGGATTAAGTTGGAGATGAAATAATGATTCAAATGCAGTCTCTGCTGGATGTCGCCGATAACACTGGCGCACGTTCGGTCATGTGCATCAAGGTGCTTGGCGGTTCCAAGCGCCGCTATGCCGGCATTGGTGATGTCATCAAGGTCAGCATCAAGGATGCCGCGCCGCGTGGTCGTGTCAAAAAGGGCGAAGTCTATAGCGCGGTCGTGGTGCGCACAGCCAAGGGCGTTCGTCGCTCCGACGGGTCCCTGATCAAGTTCGATGGCAACGCAGCCGTATTGCTCAACAACAAGCTGGAACCAATCGGCACGCGCATCTTCGGCCCGGTCACGCGCGAGCTGCGCACCGAGCGATTCATGAAGATCGTCTCGCTGGCTCCCGAGGTTCTTTGAACCGGCATTCGAGGACTCGATCATGAACAAGATTCGCAAAGGTGACGATGTTGTTGTTACCACAGGTAAAGACAAGGGCAAGCGCGGTGTCGTGCTGAACTGCCTCGATGCGGAGCGCCTGCTCGTTGAAGGCATCAATCGCGTCAAAAAACATACCAAGCCTAACCCGCTCAAGGGTAACCAGGGCGGCATTGTCGAGAAGGAAATGCCGATCAATATTTCCAACGTGGCGCTGTTCAATCCGGCCACCCAGAAAGCAGACCGCGTCGGCTTCAAGCAACTCGACGGTGGCCGCAAGGTTCGGGTGTTCAGGTCGAACGGCGAAGTTGTTGACGCGTAAGGATCAGTCATGGCGCGATTGCAGGAATACTACAAACAGACGGTGGCTCCCGAACTTCGCGAGAAGTTTGCGTACAAGTCCATCATGGAAGTCCCGCG
>JANMTA010000037.1:0-4885 GCA_031389965.1 Betaproteobacteria bacterium | reverse complement strand
ATCCCAGGTGCGCTCCATCAGCCAGCCGACCATGGGTTGCAGGATGGCCGGACCGAGAAAGATGCCGACATTCACCACGCTGGTGGCCATGCCCGAGAGCTGCGGCGGATTGACTTCCTTGGCACTGGCCCATGACAGCGTAAAGCCGGCCGTGGCCAAGCCCATCAGGACGCAGAGCCCGTAGGAGGCCGCCAGCGGCATGGGACCGTCCGCCCGCCACGTCACCCAGAGCCAGGCACACCAGCCCAGCACATGCACACCCGAAACGGCAAGCGCTACCGACTTGCGCCGCCCCACCGCATCGGAGACACGGCCCCACACCGCTGAGCCGACCGCGAAGCCGAGAAAGTAAATGCTCACGTGATTGGAGGCGACCGCGCGCGACATGGCGTGCATCTGCGTCAGGTAGGGCACCGCCCAAAGTCCGGCAAAGGTAAAGAAGGCCCCGGAAAGCCCGGCGTTGGCGAAGAAACCGGGCCAGGTGGCGCGGTTCTTCAGCACGGAAATCAGGCCCGAGAGCCAGGCCGTGCGATCGACCTTGCCGGCCGGGGTTTCGATGACCCAGGCACGACTGGCGAAGGCCAGCGCGAAGGACAGCAGTCCGACCACGACGAAGACCTGGCGCCAGCCGGCGGCCTGGGTCGCCCAGGCCAGCGGCGCGCCGGCCAGGATCGAACCGAGGTTGCCGATCAGCATGCACAGGCCGGTCAGGGTCGCGAAGCGGCGTTCGTCGAAACCGATCGCCAGCAGCTTGAGCATGGCGATGAAGGTCACCGAAACGCCGAGGCCGACCAGGGTGCGCCCGGCAAGGGCCAGTTCGAAGCTGGGCGCCAGACCGAACAGGATGGCGCCGACGCCGGCTACCAGGCCGCCCCAGAACAGGATGCGGCGCGGCCCGAGAGTGTCGGCCAGCACCCCGGTGGGAATCTGCATCAGCGTGTAGACGTAGAAGTAGGTCGCCGCCAGCGTACCCAGCTGGGCGCCGCCGATGGCAAAGCTGACCTGCAGGTCGCCCGAGATCGCTGCCGGGGCGACGCGATGGAAGAAGGACAGCAGGTAGGCGGCAATCGCCACGCCGAGGCCGAGCAGCACCGCCGGGCGGGTGGCCGCAGCGGTCATTTGCAGACTTCAGGATTGAGCAGATTGGGCGGGCGCTGGCCGGTGAGCGCCGCGATCAGGTTGTCGGCCGCCGTCATCGCCATGGCCATGCGCGTCGCCCGTGAACTGGAGCCGATATGCGGCGACAAGGCGACATTGTCGAGTTCGAGGAAGCCGGGATTGAATTTCGGTTCGCCCTCGAACACGTCCAGCCCGGCACCGGAAAGTCGGCGCTGGCGCAACGCCGATATCAGCGCTTCGTCATCGACAATGCCGCCGCGGGCGACGTTGATCAGGTGCGCCGTGGGTTTCATCAGCGCCAGTTCGGCGGCGCCGATGGTGTGATGGGTTGCCGCCGAGTAGGGCAGCAGCAGCACCAGGAAATCGGACTCGCGCAGCAGGGTTTCCTTGGCTACCCAGGTCGCGCGAATGGCGGCCTCCTGGTCGGCGGCCAGCGGCGTGCGATTGTGATAGATCACCTTCATGTCGAAGCCCAGCGCGCGCCGCGCCACGGTCTGCCCGATGCGCCCCATGCCGAGGATGCCCAGCGTGGCGTGATGGATGTCGCTGCCCAGCCACTGGATAAACTGCCAGCCGTTCCACTCGCCGTTGCGCAGCCAGCGCTCCGCCGCCGGCAAGCGCCGTGCCGTCGCCATCAGCAGCGCCCAGGCCAGATCCGCCGTGGTGTCGTCGAGCACGCCCGGCGTGTTGGTTGCCATGACGCCGGCGCGGGTGCAGGCGGCGAGATCGATGTTGTTGTAACCGACGGCGAAGTTGCAGACCGCCTTCAAACCCGGCGCCGCGGCAATCACTTCCGCCGTCAACGCATCGGTGGCCGCCGTCAGAGCGCCGACCTTGTCCGCCAGTCGCGCCTTGAGACCTTCGACACCGAGTACGACATCCGCCTGGTTGGCGTCCACCTCGAAGTGCTGGCGCAGGCGCTCCAGCACTTCGGGAAAGACTTCGCGACTGACAAGAATCCGCTGCTTCATCAGTTGCCGTAGATCACGCGCGGCAACCACATGCCGATGTCGGGGAAGATGTAGAGGATCGCCAGGGCAAACACCTGGATACCCATGAAGGGCATCATGCCGGCAAAGATCTGGTTCAGCGTGACATGCGGCGGCGATACCCCCTTCAGGTAGAACGCCGCCATCGCCACCGGCGGCGAGAGGAAGGCCGTCTGCAGGTTGAGCGCCACCAGCAGGCCGAAGAACAGCGGATCGACCCCGAAATGCGGCAGCAGCGGAATGAAGATCGGCATGAAGATGACGATGATCTCGGTCCATTCCAGCGGCCAGCCGAGGATGAAAATGATGAACTGGGCCAACAGCATGAACTGCAGCGGCGTCATGTCCAGCGACAGCACCCATTTCTCCACCAGGTCCTGTCCGCCCAGGAGCGCGAACGCCGCCGAGAAGATCGAGGAGCCGACGAACAGCCAGCAGACCATGGCCGAGGTCTTGGCGGTGAGGAACACCGAGTCCTTGACCACCGTGAAGTTGAGTTGGCGGTAGGCGGCAGCGAGGATGAAGCCGCCTGCCGAACCGATGGCCGCCGCCTCGGTCGGTGTTGCGAAGCCGAAGACGATGCTGCCCAGCACGGCGAGGATCATCAGCGCCAGCGGGAAGAAGGATCCCAGCAGCATCTTGAACACTTCGAGGCGAACGAAGGTGAAGATGGCGTAGAAACCGATCGCGCCGGCAAGGCTTACGCCGAAAACGATCCAGTACCACAGCGGTATCGGCTGGCGCTCGACGGCTTCGGCAGTTATGCCTCCGGCAGAGCCGGGGGCGGTATCCCTTGCGGACGGCGCTGGCGGCACGGCGGCCGCAGCCGGCTTGGCCGGCACTATCGCAGCTTTTGCCGCGGGCGGTTCGCTGACTGCTCCCGCCAACTCCTTGGCCAGCGGCGGTTCCTTCACCCCTTCGGCGCGCGGTTCCCGCGGTTCCTTGAGGTCGCCGCCCTCCTCCTTGGGCTCGGCAAGAGCCCCTTCCTCGGGTTCCTGGAGCCCCCCGGAAGCACCTCCGGCAGCACCCCCGGCAGATTCCTCGGCGATGCCCCCGCCCATCTGCGTCAGACCTGCAGCGTCGCCCGTGTTCACCGGCTTGGTGGCCAGGTGCCAGGTGAAGCCGAGGAACAGCACCAGCGTCAGCGCCGGCAGCAGTGCGATGAATCCCTGCTTGGCGATCTCGCCGGTACCGATGCCGAGATTGCGCGAACCCTTCAGCGCGCCGAGCAGGCCGGGAAGCACCCTGTGGCTTATCGCCTCGCGCATCTTTTCGTTGGCGGGCGGCAAGTCGATGTGCCGCTCATGCATCGGCAGCGGCGGCGCCAGGTGGGGTTTCCACTTGGCGATGATGATCACATAGAGGATGTAGAGCCCGGCCAGCATGATGCCGGGAAAGAAAGCGCCGGCATACAGTTGCACCACAGAAACGCCCGCCGTGGCGCCATAGACGATCAGCATCACCGAGGGCGGAATCAGGATGCCGAGACAGCCGCCGGCGGTGATGACCCCGGCAGACAGGCGAACGTCATAGCCTGACTTGAGCATGGCCGGGAAGGCCAGCAGTCCCATCAGCGTCACCACGGCGCCGACGATGCCGGTAGCCGTGGCGAAAATTGCGCAGGTAACCAGTGTCGCCACCGCCAGCGAGCCAGGTACGCGTGCCAACGCCAGTTCCAGCGCGCGGAACAGCTTGGCGATCAGGTTGGCACGCTCCACCAGGTAGCCCATGAAAACGAAGAGCGGGATGGAAATCAGCACGTCGTTCGACATCACCGAATAGGCGCGCTGCACCATCAGGTCCAGCGTCTGGCGCACCGCAAGTTCCGGGTTGCCGCTGCGATAGGCCAGCCAGGCGAAGAACACGCCCATGCCCATCAAGGTGAAGGCGGTGGGGAAGCCGAGCATGATCGCCACCACCACCAGGGACAGCATCAGCAGGCCGAGATGGCCGTTCTGCATGCTGGTCCAGGGCATGAAGATCACGGTGACGGTGAGAATCGCCGCCATCAGCGCGAATCCGAAGTGGAGCTCCTTCTTGATTTTCATTTTGCGGGCCCGGTGTGCTGCGGTTCGTGTGCCTGGGCGACCACATATTTGTCCAGCGCGGCGATGTCTTCGTCCTTGACGTGCACCATTTCCTTGAGCTTTTCGACGTCGACTTCCTCTACGTCCTGCTCGCGCGAAGGCCACTCGCCGGTCTGCAGGCAGAGAATGCAACGGATGATCTCGACGACACCCTGCAGCAGAAGAAAACCTCCGGCCAGGGGAAGAACGGTCTTGAACGGGTAAACCGGCGGGCCGTCGGCGGTGACGTTCGAATGTTCGTTGATGGCCCAGGAGTCGCCGGCGAAGTTGTAGCCGGCCCAGGCGAGGGCGAATACGCCGGGAATGAAGAACAGGAAGTACAGGGTCAGATCCAGGCCGGCTTGCCAGCGCGGCGTGAAAAAGCTGTAGAGCACGTCGCCGCGCACATGGCCGTTCTTCGACAAGGTGTAGGCGCCAGCCATCATGAACACGGTGCCGTACATCATGATCATGACATCGAAGGCCCAGGGGTGCGGATTGTCGAACGCGTAGCGCGAGAACACCTCCCAGGTGATCATGAAAGTCAGCGCAACGATCAGCCATGAAAATGTCTGGCCGACGAAGGTGCTGATCCGGTCGATGGTCAGCAGAAACTTCTGCATTTGCATGTTTTTGCCTACTCAAGAAAATCAACCACCCGGACCAGGCCCAGGTGGTTGATGAATGTTGAAGCTGCGAAAACCCCTCAAG
>JANMTA010000030.1:0-3522 GCA_031389965.1 Betaproteobacteria bacterium | reverse complement strand
CTACTGAAAACTCCCGCCGATGTGCAAAGGGCCTGGGATTATTCGCAAGCCGCTGGTCGTGTCGGCGCCGGAAGGGTCATCGTCGAAGGCTTCATCGATTTCGAGTATGAAATCACGCTGCTGACGGTGCGCGCACTCGGCGCCAGCGGCGCCGATTCAAACAATCGTGCCTCGGGCGAGGTGGAAACCTTCTTCTGCGAGCCGATCGGGCATGTGCAGGTGAATGGCGATTACGTCGAAAGCTGGCAGCCGATGGCCATGACGCCGGTGGCGCTGCAGAAGTCGCGCGACATCGCCAAGGCGGTTACCGGTAACCTCGGCGGGCGCGGCATTTTCGGCGTCGAGTTGTTCGTCAGGGGCGACCAGGTGTGGTTCTCCGAAGTCAGCCCGCGCCCCCACGATACGGGCCTGGTGACGCTGGCGACGCAGCGCCTGTCGGAATTCGAATTGCATGCGCGGGCGATCCTCGGCCTGCCGGTCGACACCTCGCTGCGCCGCCCCGGCGCCTCGGCGGTGATCTATGGCGGCCTGGAAGAAAAGGGCATCGCCTTCGAAGGCGTCGCCAACGCGCTGCAGGTGCCCGAATCCGACCTGCGCCTGTTCGGCAAGCCGGAGAGCTTCAGGAAGCGCCGCATGGGCGTCGCGGTGGCGAATGCCGACACCGCGGACGAGGCACGGCAGCGCGCGAAGCTGGCCGCAAGCCGGGTGAAGCCGGTCAAAGGCAATTAACCGCGGCGACACGGCGAAAAGCAGGAACATGAATTGGTTTTTCGCCGTGCCCGCCGTGTCACCGTGGTGAAAGATTTTTCAACTCGCCTGATCACCTGGCACAAGCGCCACGGCCGCCACGATCTGCCCTGGCAGAACACCACCGACCCCTACCGCGTCTGGCTGTCGGAAATCATGCTGCAGCAGACCCAGGTGGCGACCGTAATCCCGTATTACCGGCGCTTTCTCGAACGCTTCCCGCAACTCGCCGAGCTCGCCGCGGCGCCGGTCGGCGAGGTCATGGCGCTGTGGAGCGGGCTCGGCTACTACGCCCGCGCGCGCAACCTGCATGCCTGCGCGAAGACGGTAACGACGCAGTACGGCGGCAAGTTCCCGCACGATCCCGATGTCATTGCCCGGCTGCCGGGCATCGGCCGCTCCACCGCCAACTCGATCGCCACCTTCTGCTTCGGCGCCCACGCGCCGATTCTCGACGGCAACGTCAAGCGCGTGCTGTGCCGCGCCTTCGGCATCGAAGGTTTCCCCGGCAGCGGCGCGGTGGAAAAGCGCCTCTGGGCCATGGCGACGGAGTTGATGCCGAAGCGCCACGGTGCCATCTACAACCAGGCGCAGATGGATCTCGGCGCCACGCTGTGCACCCGCGGCAAGCCGCGCTGCGAGGCCTGCCCGCTCAGTGACCTGTGCGTCGCCCGCGCCAGCGGCCGCACCGCCGAGTTGCCGGCAGCAAAGCCGCGCCGCACGATTCCGCAACGTGAGGCCACGCTGCTGGTACTGCAGGATGGCAATCGCGTCCTGCTCGAAACCCGGCCGCCGCTCGGCATCTGGGGCGGGCTGCTGTCGCTACCGGAACTTCCCGCAGGCGCCGATGCGCAACAATGGGCCGGGCAGCGCTTCGCTTGCAGCGTGATCGCCGTGTCGCCGGCGCCGACTATTGAGCATGCCTTCAGCCATTTTCGTCTGCGCATCATCCCGCTGCTGCTGGACGTAAAGCCGGGCAACGCAGCAATGGAGCCGGGCTGGCAATGGCTGGATCTGGCCAAGATCGAAGGCGCAGCCTTGCCAGCGCCGATCAGGCGCATCCTTGATGAGATTCAGGCGTCGGGCAGCAAGCCCTTGCTCTCAAGAAAACGATAAATGACTTCGAGGCGATCGATGCTGTCGTCGATTTCGAGCAGCTTCTGCTTTGCGGCGATGGGTATCGGCAGCACTTCGGCATAGCGCATGCCCAGCCAGCCGGCGTCATGGAAGCGGTGCGGCGTGGCGGGAGCATGCGGCGCACCGGCCGCCATCTCATCGACGATGGCGCGCAACAGCGGCACCAGTCGCGCGTAGGAGCCGGGCACCGGCAGCACCGGCGGGGCGGCAATCAGCTCGATCTCGCCCTTCAGCAGGCCGGAATCCTCTGCCCAGTGACGCAGCAAGCGGAAGCGTTCGCCACCCTGGGCGATGATCTCGAGCACACCCAAAGTCTGCATGTCCCAGTCGGCGATGTGCGCCAGCGTGCCCACCCGATGCGGCGTGGCGGGCTTCTTCCCGGCACGGGCCACCTCTTCGCCCGCCGCGATCAGGCAGATGCCGAAGGACGTCGATTCCTTCAGGCAGGCCTTGGCCATGTCCATGTAGCGCTGTTCGAAAATCCGCAGCGGCAGCCGCCCGCCGGGAAACAGCACCGACTGCAGGGGAAACAGCGGAATGATCACGGCGCCTGATTCTCCGCGGATGCAGTGGCAAGCAGGCGCGCCGCAACCAGGCCGTTGATGGTGCCGAAGAGCAATGCGGCCGTGGCGAACAGGGGCAGCAGGTAGAACACCCCGTCATGCGGCACCAGCCAGACGCGGGCCAGCGCAATCTGCCCGCCGATGTGAGCGAAGGCCGCCAGCACACTGATCGACACCGGGCCGAAAAGACGCGGCGGCAGATGCTGCGCCAGTGCCAGCACGCCCAGGCTGCACACCGCGCCGGCCAGTGCCAGGAAAAACCCCGGGGCAAGAAACTGACCGATCACCAGGCTGCCGGCGACCACGCGCAACAGGCTGACCCAGGCCGCGTCGCGCCAGCCGTAGCGCACCAGCACCACCAGCACGATGATGTTGGCCAGCCCCGGCTTGATGCCGGGCAGCGGGCTCGGCAGCGCCGCCTCGGCGACGGTCAGCGCAATCGCCGCCGCCGCGTAGCGCGCGACGCGGTAGTCGGCGGCAGTGACCGGCAGTTCAATAGTTGAGGGTGTCATAGGCACTGTTGCCGCCGCCGCGGCCCGCCAATTGCAGCGTAACATGGTTCGGCGCGCAGATCGCCACGGCATTGGCGCGCGTCAGCCAGCCCTGCTGCACGCAATACTGGCGCGGACCGGGATCGGACAGCACGCGCGCGCGGCCCGGCTGCACCTCGATCACCGTGGTGCCGATGGCGCCGGCGACCGAGTATTTGCGCGGCGCATTCAGCGCCAGTTCGGTGACCAGCTTACCGTCGCGCTTGACGATGGCGCGATCCGCCACGCCGCCGCGCCACAACAGCGGATAGGACGCCGCCACGATCAGCGCGGCGACCAGCAACAGCAGCCAGTCGCCGGGCTTCAGCAGGGTGCGCCAGGGCAAGTGGCCGGCGCCCGTCGCCTGCGCCAGAAGCTCACGCAGGCCGTCCGGAAACCGGTCCTTCATTCGATCAGGCTGCGGTGTCGCACCAGCACCCGTGCCGAGTCGCGAAAATGCGCGGCGAGCCGTTCGGCCAGATACACCGAGCGGTGCTGGCCGCCGGTGCAGCCGATGCCGACCGTCAGGTAGGAGCGATTGTCGC
>JANMTA010000513.1:0-3836 GCA_031389965.1 Betaproteobacteria bacterium | reverse complement strand
GGCACACAACCGGCGGCCTTGCCGGCGGCGCTTGCTTCCGTGAAGGACTGGGTCGGGTCAAAACTGTAGAAGTCGGCGCTGGAGGGACGGCGGCGTATCATGAGACTTCGGCAGCCCAGTGCAAGCGGAGGAAATCATGATCGATTGGTCGTCGTGTGCGAGTGTTGAACACCATGCAGACATTGTCAGCAACGCTTGGGTGTTTCGCGGTACGCGTGTTCCTGTTGCCGCGCTGTTCGAGAATCTCGAAGACGATGCAACCGTGACGCAGTTCGTGGAGTGGTTTCCCGGCGTCAGCCCGGATCAAGTCCGGTCCGTCCTCGAACACGCGGCCCATAGCGCCCTGCTTGCGGCGTAATGCGGATTTTGTTTGACCAAGGAGTACCCGCGCCGCTACGCTGCTACCTCGCGCAGCATACTGTTTCAACTGCCTACGAGCAGGGGTGGTCGACCTTGCGCAATGGCGAGTTGCTTTCTGCCGCAGAGCTTGCTGGTTTCGAGGTTTTTGTCACCACGGACAAGAATCTGCGTTACCAGCAAAACATCACTGGCCGGCGCCTTGCCATAGTGATTCTCAGCGCCACCAGTTGGCCAAGAATTGAACGACACGCCGAGCGTATCGCTACCGCCATCGTCCAATCGGCGTCAGGTGCTGTTACCGAAATTGATGTGCCTTGGTAGCAGTGACTGATCGATGAACGTCCTTTCCGTGCCAGTGATCAGAAATCGATCGCCAGATCCGGCCACACTTCCAGCAAGGCGCAACGAAACTCGCCTTGTATGCGATCGAGTGCCGCCTGATTGTCGGCCTCGAAGCGCAGCACCACGACCGGCGTGGTGTTCGAGGCGCGCGCCAGGCCGAAGCCGTCGGCATATTCGGCGCGCACGCCGTCGATGGTGATCAGTTCGTGCGCGCCGGGCAGCAGCTCGCGGCCGCCTTGCCGCAGCTTCGCCACCAGCGCGTGCGGCTCGCCTTCCTGCATCTTGATGTTGAGTTCGGGCGTCGAGATGGCGTTGGGCAGATGCTTCAGCGGCCAGTTGGAGTCCTGCCAGCGCGAGACGATTTCGAGCAGGCGTGCTCCCGTGTAGAGCGCATCGTCGAAGCCGTACCAGCGTTCCTTGAAGAACATGTGGCCGCTCATCTCGCCGGCCAGCGGCGCGCCGGTTTCCTTCAGCTTGGTCTTGATCAGGGCGTGACCGGTGTTCCACATCAGCGGCCGGCCACCCTGGTGGCGTATCGATTCAGCCACCCAGCGCGAGCATTTCACGTCATAGATGATCTGCGCCCCGGGGTTGCGCGTCAGCACGTCGGCGGCGAACAGCATCAGCTGGCGGTCGGGATAGATGATCTCGCCATCCTTGGTGACCACCCCGAGGCGGTCGCCGTCGCCGTCGAAGGCCAGCCCCAGTTCGGCGCCGGTCTCGCGCAGGGCGCGCTGCAGATCGACCAGGTTTTCCGGCTTGGAAGGATCGGGATGGTGATTCGGAAAATTGCCATCGACCTCGCAGAACAACTCGATCACGGTACAACCCATGCGGCGGAACAGGTCCGGCGCCACGCTGCCGGCCACGCCGTTGCCACAATCAATGACGATTTTCATCGGCCGCGACAGCTTGACGTCGCCGACGATGCGGTCGATATAGGCCTGGCGTACGCTGGCGAAGTGCACGTGGCCACGGCCCTCGCAAAAGTCGGCGCTGACGATACGGCGCCGCAGGTCCTGGATCATGTCGCCGTAGAGCGTCTGGCCGGCCAGCACCATTTTCAGACCGTTGTACTCGGGCGGGTTGTGGCTGCCGGTGACCGAGACGCAACTGCCGGTGCCCAGTTCATGGGCGGCGAAGTAGGTCATCGGCGTCGGCACCCGGCCGATGTCGATGACATCGGCGCCGGTGGCCGTGATGCCGTCGGCCAAGGCACCTGCGAGTGCCGGGCCGGAAAGGCGGCCGTCGCGGCCGATGACGATGGCCTCGACGCCGCGCGATATTGCTTCGGTCCCAAGAGCCATGCCGATCTGGCGCACCGTCTCGGCCGTCAGCGTGGTGTGCACGATGCCGCGAATGTCGTAGGCCTTGAATATTTCTGGTGCCGGAATCTGCATGACGTGCGCCTAGTGTGCGAAGGCTGAAATTATCGCACGCGGCAGGCGGCCGGCAGTCAGGGTGGCAGATGCGCGGCGAAATGCGCCAGCAGACGCTGCGGCAGCCAGTCGATGCGGCCGGGCAGGCTGCCGTGCACGAAGCCGGCATGGCCGCCGTGACGATGGACCTCCAGCGTGACCGAGGCGGGCAGGCGCTCGGGGCGCGGCAGTGCCGCTGCCGGCAGAAAGGGATCGTTGGCGGCGTGCAGCAGCAAAGTGGGAGTTTCTATTGTTGCCAGCAGCGGCCCGGCGCTGCTCCTCGCGTAGTAGTCGTCAACGCCGAGAAAGCCGTGCAGGGGCGCGGTGACGGCATCGTCGAATTCGCCCAGGGTGCGCGCCTGCAGGGCGCGACGCAGGTCGATGCGGCCGGGGAAGCGGCGGTCCCTGGCTCGCGCCGCGGGAATCAGCGTGCGCAGGAAATGCCGCGCATAGACCTGGTTGAAGCCGGACGACAAGGCGACGTTGGCCGCCGCCAGATCCAGCGGCGCACTCACGGCCGCCGCGGCGTTGATGACGCGGGATGCCTGGCGGCCTTGTTCGCCCAGCCATTTCAGCAAGGCATTGCCGCCAAGCGAGACCCCGGCAACAAACAGCGCCGGATAGCCGTGCGTTTGCAGGCGGCGCAGGATCCAGTCGATCTCCTGCGAATCCCCCGAATGATAGGCGCGGGGCAGGCGGTTGGGTTCGCCCGAGCAGCCGCGAAAATTCACCACCACGCCATGCCAGCCGTGGCGCCCCACGGCATGCATAAGGCGTCGCGCGTAATGGCTGCGCGAACTGCCTTCAAGGCCATGGAACAGCACCACGCAAGGTGCGCCGGATTCGCCCGTGATCCAGTCGAGGTCGATGAAGTCGTCATCCGGCGTGGTCCAGCGTTCGCGGCGGTAGGGCGGCAGCGGTCCCTTGATCAGCAGCGGCCAGATGGTCTGCGCATGGCCACCGGGCAGCCACGCCGGAGCGAAATAAGGATGTCGCTTCACGGCCGGATTCAATGCAGGATTCGTGGCTCCTCGCCGACGCTGTTGGGCGGCACCGGCGAGGCGTGGTGCGCGACCATGCGCCAGCCCAGGGGGCCGCGCACATAGACGTTGGTCGCTGCCACCGGCGCGCTGAGGTTGCCGTCGTCAAGGCTGGCGATGTGTTCCAGCAGGGTGCTGACCACGGCGAAGGGGGTAGTCACCGTCTTCTGTTGCGACAGGCGCACCTGGAGCTTTCTGCCGTTGGCGAAGATGCGCTGCCAGGCTTCGCGGATCATCGTGTAACCGATCAGTCGCGGCCCGCCTGGATGCACGCAGACCACTTCTTCGTCTTCGGCCCAGACCGCCATCATGGTATCGATATCGCAGCGTTCGAGCGCCTCGTAGAAGGCCGCTTCGACATCCTGCGGGCTGGCGAATATTTTCTGGCTGGGCACGGTCAGGTCGGCGTCCGTATCATGGCCGCGACCTGCTGCGGCATTATTCCGTTCATGCAGTCGAAATGCCCGAGCGGACATTCGCGCTTGAAACAGGGGCTGCAGGACAGGTTTCTTGAAACAATCGTTGCTTTCGGCGACAGCGGCGGCGTGTAGCCCGGCGATGACGAACCATAGAGTGCCACCAGCGGGCGCTCCAGCGCCGCGGCGACATGCATCAGGCCGGAGTCGTTGCTGACCACGCAACGCGCGGCGGCGATCAGGTCGATGGCCTGTTCCAG
>JANMTA010000011.1:0-1728 GCA_031389965.1 Betaproteobacteria bacterium | reverse complement strand
GTCGTCGCAGAAACGCTCAAGTCCTGATGTCTGACCAGCAAGAGACTTTTCTCTCCCATCTGGTCGAGTTGCGCGACCGCCTGATTCGAATCCTCATCGCCGTCGGCGTTGTTTTCGTACCGCTGGCCTTCTATGCCCGCGAGCTGTATTCGCTGCTCGCCGACCCTCTGCTGAAAAAGTTGCCTGCGGGAGGGCAGATGATCGCCACCGACGTGGTCGGCGTATTCCTCGTGCCGATGAAAGTCTCCCTGATGACGGCCTTCCTGATCGTGCTGCCTTACGTGCTGTATCAGCTCTGGGCCTTTGTCGCGCCGGGCCTGTATGCCCATGAGAAGAAGCTCGCGATGCCCCTTGTAGCCGCCTCGGTGATCCTGTTTTTTATCGGCATGTCCTTCGCCTACTTTGCTTTCTTCCCGATGGTGTTCGGCTTCATGGCGCAGTTCGCCCCGGAGGGCGTGGCCTGGATGACTGACATCGAGAAGTACTTTTCCTTCGTACTGACGATGTTCCTCGCGTTCGGCGTCACCTTCGAGGTGCCCATCATTGTCATCGTGCTGGTCAAGATCGGCCTGGTCGACGTGATCAAGCTGCGCGAGTGGCGGCCCTATGTGATCGTCGGCGCCTTTGTCGTCGGCGCGGTATTCACCCCGCCCGACGTGATTTCCCAGTTCATGATGGCGGTGCCTTTGTGGCTGCTGTATGAACTGGGGATTGTCCTGGCGAGTTTCATCGTGCGGCCGGCCCCGGAGCCTGTCGGCGAAACGGACTACCGGCCGCCCTCCGATGCGGAGATGAATCAGGAACTTGATCGCGCCGAGCAGCAGTCGGGCAACCAGAAGACCTGAAGGCAGGCCGCAGCCAGGCACGTTCCTGCGCGGCTTTCCAGCGATGCCAAGATTCGCAGCCTCGCGGCTTCGTTGCTGGTCAAGTTGTTCGACAGCCTGTACGGGGGCGCTGTGGTCATTGACTGTGTTGTAAGTCGACATTGATCTAGGTCAATAGACTCCGCTGCTGCCAGGAAGATACTCGGTCGGCCGGCTTGGCCCTGCATGAAGGCGACTGCAATGCCCAATTTCGAGATCGTGGCACGCGAGGATTTTTCCGACGTCACCTATCTGCTTGAGGTGCGCCATCCCATGATGGCCAAGGCCGCCAGGCCCGGTCAGTTCGTGATCGTCATGCAGAACGAACAGGGCGAGCGGATTCCGTTGACCATCGCCGACTTCGACCGCGACAAGGGCACCATCACCCTGGTGATCCAGGCGGTTGGCAAGACCACCAGGCAAATGCAGCAGGAATGCCAGGTCGGCACCGCGCTTTACGGCATGGTCGGTCCGATGGGCATCCCCAGCCCTCTCAGCCACGCGAAGAAGGTGCTGTGCGTGGGCGGCGGCCTCGGCGTGGCGCCGATCTTTCCCCAGGCGCGCGGCTTCAAGGAAAGCGGCGCCTACGTGATCGCGGTTCTCGGATTCCGCAACAAGGACCTGGTGTTCTGGGAAGAAAAGTTCAGGGCCTGCTGCGACGAACTCATCCTGTGCACCAACGACGGTTCGGCCGGCATGAAGGGCATGATTACCGACGGCATCAGGGTCGCCCTGGCGGGGCACGCCAACATCGACGAGGTCGTCGCGATCGGTCCGCCGGTGATGATGAAGGCCTGCGCCGATGCGACGCGGCCCTACAAGATCAAGACCATGGTCAGCGTCAACCCGATCATGGTCGATGGCA
>JANMTA010000005.1:0-7163 GCA_031389965.1 Betaproteobacteria bacterium | reverse complement strand
CCGCCATGCCGCAACCATCGTCGGCAATCGTCAGCAGCAGCTCATCGCCGCTATCCTTCAAGGCCACCATGGCATGGTTTGCGCGCGCGTGGCGGGCAATGTTGGTCAGGGATTCCTGCACGATGCGGAAGATGGCCGTCGACAGCAGATCATCCAGTCCGTAGTCCTCGCGGTCCAGCAGCAGATCGCAGGGCACGCCGGACTGGTGGGTAAAGTTTCTGGCATAGCTGGCGATCGCCACTTCGAAGCCGAAATCGTCGAGCATGCCGGGGCGCAATTCCTCGCACATTAGGCGCGTCGCATCGACCGTGCTGTCGATCATCTGGTCGATGGCGGCCAGCCGCGCGGTGACGGCCGGATCCGTGGTCGTCATGCAATCGGCCAGGGCGTTGAAGTCAATCCGCAGCACGGTCAGGTTCTGGCCCAGTTCGTCATGCAGTTCACGGGCGAAATGCGCCCTGTCCTCCTCGCGCGCCCGCTGCAGAAAGATCGTGAGCTGGTGCAGATGTGCTTTGCTTTCAGTCAGTTCCCGCTCGGCCTGCTTGCGCAGGGTGATGTCGCGGATGTTGCACTGAATGACCCTGATGCCTTCGCAGTCGTAGGTATTGCTGACGAATTCGACCTCGATCAGTGCGCCGGTCTTGGTCCGCAGCGGAAGATCTTCGTAGCGCACATAGCCGTTTGCCTGCAGTTCGGCGAACATGCCCTTGCTCTCGGCGACGTCGGCAAACGGCCCCACCTCCCATAATTTCTTTCCCAGAAACTCGGCATGCGAGTAGCCGAGCATGTCCACCAGATAGGGGTTGACGTCCTCGATCTGGGCCGTATCCGCATTGAGCAGCAGGATGCCGTCCTGCGCGGCCTCAAACAGGCGCCGGTAGCGACTTTCGGACAGCCGCAGGGCTTTGAGCGCATCCGAAGCGCGGGGCGCCACGGCAGACTGGGAAAGGCTTGGCATTGGGAACTCCTTTGAAACCATGCAGCGCGAATACGCAATGCGGCGGCAGACCGCGGAGGTCTCCTGGCCGCGCCGGACAAGCAAAGGGCCGCAGCAAACAGCGCCGGATGGGATGCGATCCGGCGTTTGCGCCCGCCTCGTCAAACATGTCGCAGTGTCACTGTGTGTCAGAAGCAGGGCCCGGTCTGGACGCTAGCGCACAGTTCCGGTCTGGCAAACGCGGCGGCACCGCAGCAGGGGATTGCGTCACGCTGTAGGGTGATTCCTACGCCTGGTTTCGCACCCGCTCACAGAAAGTGGCGTTCCCTGCTGATATGGCCGGCGGCGTGATCGGCGCAGCATCGGCTTCACCGTGTGTGTGCACGGGTGTGATGGCCGAAATTCGCTCCTGTGCCACGCGGATCACGGCATTTCCGGAGACAAGTGGCTTCGCATCCGATGCGCAAGTTTCGCAATTCCTTCCTGCCGCTCCTGCTCGCCGTCCTGCTCGCCGGCCCCCTGGCCGGCTGCAGCAATCTCGGCTACTACGTTCAGGCCATGGGCGGGCACTTCGAGGTGATGCGAGCTGCCCAGCCGATCAGCGAGCTGGTGCGCGATCCGACGAGCGATCCGCAACTAAGGAAGAAACTCGAGGAGGTGCAGGCGATACGCGAGTTCGCCAGCCGCGAGTTGGCGCTGCCGGACAACAACAGCTATCGCAGCTACGCCGACATCGGGCGCCCCAATGTGGTGTGGAACGTCTTCGCCGCGCCGGAGTTTTCGCTGGAGCCGAAGCGCTGGTGCATGTTGATGGTGGGCTGCGTGAATTACCGCGGCTACTACGACAGGAAGGACGCCGAAAGCCTTGCCGCGGAATTGCGCCAGGAAGGTTACGACACCCATGTCGGCGGCGTGCCGGCCTACTCCACCCTGGGCTACTTCGACGACCCGGTGCTGAGCAGCTTCCTGCGCCACGGCACGCCAGAAGTGGCGCGCATCGTGTTTCATGAACTGGCGCACCAGCTGATCTTTGTGGCGGACGATTCGGCGTTCAACGAGTCCTTCGCCACGGCGGTGGAAAACGAAGGCATGCGGCGCTGGCTGGCGGGCAGTGCCGCGCTCGACCAGCGCCTGGCCTTCGAGGCGCAGCGCGAGCGCAAGGCGACTTTCGCCAGGCTGATGCGCGATTACCGCAAGCAGCTTCACTCGCTCTACAAGATCGCGGACTCCGCCGACCGGCAGCGCCAGGCCAAGGCCGGGTTGCTGAACACACTGCACCGCGATTACGCCGAGCTGAGGGCGAGCTGGGGCGGCTACGCAGGCTACGACAGGTTTATTGCCGAGGATCTCAACAACGCCAGGCTTGCCTCACTCTCGCTCTACAGCGAACTGGTGCCGGCCTTCGAGACCCTGCTCGATCAGGAAGATCACCAGCTGCCGCGCTTTTACCAGCGTGTCCGCAGCCTGGCGGCGCTCGACAAGGAGGTCCGGCGCGGCGTGCTGGCCCAGTTGGCACCGGTGTCCGGCGACATCAAGTTGGCGCGTAGCGACGTCGTGGTCGGCGCAGGGCCAATGCAGTGACGCTGGCCGCGCGGAACCTGATCGCGGCGTTGGGAATCGGGGCTTTAGGCCTGTCCTGGGCCATCGGCGCCGCCGCCGCCGGCTACCCCACGGAAAGCCAGTTCCGCCAGGCGCTGGACGAGGTCGCCGGCGTGGTTCGTGCGGAAGACATGGAATTGAGGGTGCTCGATGCGCAAAAGGAAGGCCTGACGCGTCCTCTGCTCTCGGCGGGACTCAACATCGAAGCCAATGCCTGCCTGGTGTTCTTCAACACGCGGCCGGAAGACGGCCTGACGCAGTTCTTCGCCAGCCTCGGCGAGCGCGACCTGTCGCTGATCCTGCGCGCCATATCCGTGCACGAGGTGGCGCATTGCGTCGAGCAGCGCGAAGCCTATGTCCGTCAGCGCTTCGACAAGGTGCTGCCCGATGCCTACAAGCAATCCGACATGACCATCCAGGGCTATATCTCGGTGGTGGAAAGCGGTGCGCTGGAAACCTGGGGCGAAGCCCTGGCCGACATCAGCTCGCTGCTTTACCTCAAGCAGGCGGTACCCGACCGCTGGCGGTACCTGGCGCGCCGCATCAGCGCCATGCGTCACAAGCTGGCGGACAAATGGCCGCAGCACGACACTTCCGCCTGGCTCGACCGCCTGATCGATGCCAATCCCGAGATCGGCGAGGGCGCCAATCTGTTCGACGCGGCCTTCAAATACCGCAAGCAGTTCCGGCCGCGCTAGTCCGGGCATTTCGCCTTCGCAGCGCACCAGGCAGATCGGCTGCCCGGGATCGGCCAAATGCGCCGGCAGCCTCGACTGCCGACGCAGCGTTCAGTAACGACGCGGGTCGTTCGGGCGCATGTCCTCGCGATTGCGGATGCCATCGCCATCGCGGTCGCGGTCCCTGCTATCGGGCACTCCGTCGCGATCCTGATCGCGAACCCGGCTATGCTCACCGCGATCCTGGACCGGAACCTGGTAGGCAACGCAAGCGGATAACAGACCGCCGACGGCCACCATCAACAACGCACGCTTCTTCATCACATCTCCTCAACAAAGCGACCCGGCGCCGAAGGCACGGAGCCGGTACCGATTCCCCTGCACCAGTTGCAGGCCAAACACCACTCGCCTCCCGCCGCCGAATCAGGAGGCCATCAACCCTGCCGCGGGCCGCGGACAGGCTCAAGGCTTTGCCCTGACGGTCAGTTGCGATACGGGTTGTTCGGCGCCCGATCCATGCTATTGCGAACACCATCGCCATCGCGGTCACGATCCACCCGATTGGGCACGCCGTCCCCATCGCGATCTCCGCGGCGCCAGGCCCCGCGCTCCATGTGCCAGCCTCCGTCACGCTCCACCCACATCGGCTGGTGGTACTGATAGCCGCGGCGCTCGCGCAACCAGGTGCCCTTGATCCATTGATGGCGGTGATTCTTCCAGCCCCAGTGCCCGGCCACCCAGACGTGTCCGCGGCGCGGCGCAGGAATGACTTCGTTGCGCGGCGGCGGCGGCGCGACCTGCACAATGATCGCGGCCGCAGCCGGGACGCTGATGCTGCCGAAAGCTGCCGACACCATCGCAGCAAGAACAATTGTTCTGATCATGACCCACTCCGGTTGATTCGCCTGCAGGAGTTGTCCTTTTAGCGGGTTTCCGGTGGGGGGTATGTACGCCAGCACGCATAGCGCCGCTCGATCAACCGGCGATTGCAGAGCCAAATCGTGTTGCCTTGGCCGCTATCGGTGCTGCCGGACTTGCGGCCTTGATCGGCGGGCACGCACCCGGCTTTTTTTGCGTAAGCTGAATACAGATGCTCGATCGGCATCGGCCAATCTAGGCACCATGCGATGACGCAGGCAAGCGATACCCATTCAAAGACCGTAGGCTATGTGGCCCGCGACGGAATCGAGCGTGGCCTGAGCTTGTCCATGCAAGGACCATGACGATGCGCAGCGCCGTCCCACCACAGCCGACTTTTGTACGGCTCCCGCTCATCAGGTGCGGCCGGTGCCACAAGCTGCTGGTGACGCTCTCCGCCGGCCGCCCCGACGACTACGGCGACGAATACCGCGGCCGCTAAGGAGTCGAGAACACCCGCCGCGCGCTGCTCGAAGCGCGCGAGAAGGGCATCCGCAGCTATTGCGTCACCATCGACCGCCACGGCGCCGACTACCTGCCGCAGCTCTATGCTCCGGCGCACTACGCGGTGATCGACGACGCCAGAAAGCTGCCGCGGAAAATTGCGGAAATTTATCGCAAACTGACGGGCTGAACTTTCCTTGACTATCGGGTAGCAGGCAAATGGCCAGGATTCTCATTCTCTTTTCATCGACCGACGGTCACACCATCAGGATATGCGAGCGGCTGAAGCAGGTGGCCGAGCTGAACGCGCATCAGGTGACGCTGGTATCCATTGCCGATTCCCGCCCGCCGGACCTGGAGGCTTTCGACAAGATCGTGATCGGTGCCAGCATTCGCTATGGCCGGCACAGCCAGCGGGTTGTCGATTTCATCACCTGTAACCGGCAGCTTCTGGAGCGCAAGCCGAACGCCTTTTTCTCGGTCAATATCGTTGCCAGAAAGCCGGAGAAGAGCGATCCGGAAACCAATCCCTACCTGCGCAAGTTTCTCCGGCAGATCGCCTGGCGGCCGGGGAAACTGGCTGTCTTTGCCGGCAAGCTGGATTATCCGAAATACGGAATGTTCGACCGGTTCATGATCCGGTTCATCATGCTGATGACCAGGGGTCCGACCGATCCCGCGACGGTGGTCGAATTCACCGACTGGAAAAAAGTGAAGGCTTTCGGTCAGACGATCAGCGAGATGTAGGGCGAATGCTTGCCTGAAATCTGCCAGCGAAAAGGCCTGTCAGGTCCGACTGGATTCGAGGCGGCGGATTCAAGTCTGAAGTGCAACAGCGTTATGACGCGAGTGTGGCTGCACGGCGGCCTTGATGCTGGCCATGCCCTGCCGCAACGGGGCATCGGTTTTCCACTTCTGGCCATTGTTGAGTTTCAGGGCAGCCGTGCCGTGGGCGTCGTGCTCATGCGCGGGGCCGGCGGCACGGGTCGGAGGAATGCTCAGCACGAGCATGGCGGCGAGTATCAGCCAGTGGCGGGAGTGACGAGACATGGAAGTTTTCCTATTGCGGGTTGAAGAAAAGAGCGTGGCTTACCAGTATTTTTCAAACGCCATCTGGCCGGGCACGCCGCGGCGGTTGGTGGCGAAGCCGCGTTCGCTCAGGAACTGCCGCAGCTCCTTCGCCAGGTCGGGATTGCCGCAGACCATCAGGCGCGAGTCGGCGAGGCTGAGCGAGGTTCCCGCCGCAGCTTCGAGGCGGCCGTCGGCCAGCAGCCGCGGGATGCGCTCGGCCAACTCTGTCGCGCCCGGCTCGCGGGTGACGATGGGAATGTAGCGGAGCGTCGCTTTGGCGGTCGGGAATGCAGCGGGCAGCGCGGCGCGCAGTGAGACGATCTCCTCGCGCCAGGCGAGCTCGCTGGAGTGGCGCACGCTGTGCACCAGGATCAGGCGCTCGAAGTTCTGCCACACGGCCGCATCGCGCAGGATCGAGGCAAAGGGTCCGAGCCCGGTGCCACTGGCCAGCAGCCAGAGGTCCTTGCCCGGCGCCAGCTGATTGACAGTGAGAAATCCGTAGCTGGCCGTGTCGACGCGCAGCGTGTCGCCGACTTTGAGCTGCTTCAGTTGCTCGGAGAAGGCGCCGCCCGGTACCAGCACGGCGATGAAATCGAGAAAATCCTCCTCGGCGGCCGAGGCCAGCGAGTAGGGGCGCCAGACACAGTTACCCAAATTCGTGTCGGCGGCGCCGAGCCCGAGCCGCGTGTAGTGCCCGGGGGTGAAGCGGAAAGCGGCGGGGCGCGTGGTGCGGAAGGAGAGCAGGGTCGGCGTCCAGTAGCGAATCGACAGCACGCGCTCAAGCGTCGATTTCTGTTTGGGGACCTGGTCAGCCGCTGGCGGGGCCGCCGCCGGGTTGGTGTCGCTGTTCTCATCCATCAAGTCGCTCCCGTGGATTCCCGCCTGCCGCGCAGCACGCTCGCCAGCAGGGTCGCGATGAAAATCAGCAGGGCGATGGCGTTGATCAAGCCGCCGTCGCTGCGCAAGTTGAATTGACCGTCGAGGCCGCCAAAAATTCGTAGCGCCAGCGAGCCGTGCAGCAGCATCAGCGGCAGGTAGAAGGCCGGGTGATAGGGGATCCTGACCCGCACCACGGCCGGAAAGATGATCGGCGCGTGGCCGAAGATCATCGAGAAGACGAAGCCGAGGCCGACCGCGTGCAAGGTCGCATCGCGCCACGGGTGGCCGGGCAGGAAGCCGCCACTGATCCCGAGCAGGCCGGCCAGCAGCAGCCAGGCATAGCCCGAGAGCAGGCACAGCGCGATGAAGCGGACCAGCCCCTGTTGTTGCGCATTGCGTCGCGCGATGTCGTAGCGCAGCAGCCACAGCGCCAGCGCCAGCAAGCCGGCGGCGAACAGCGTGAGGCCGGCATCCTCCTGCCAGAAGGTGGCCATGGCGCCGGCGAGTATGCCGCCGACGATGGCAAAGAACAGCCGTTGCGCGGCGGCGGGGGTGGGCAGGAAGCGTGTCAGTTCGAGCCGCTCGCCGGCGATGGTCAACACCAGGAAGGCCAGCCACCACGGCACCGCCAGATGCAG
>JANMTA010000004.1:0-1922 GCA_031389965.1 Betaproteobacteria bacterium | reverse complement strand
GCTGAAAAGCGCGCCTACGCTGTCACCATGACGCCCAACCCGCTGGTGTCACCCGCCTGATCCGCATTCCACCATGATCGTTTTTTCCCACGCCAACAGCTACAGCGCCTCGACTTATCGCCGGCTCTTCGACGGCTGGCGCGCCGCCGGCCACGAGGTGGCAGCGATCGAGCACTTCGGCCACGACGTGCAATACCCCGTCGATCGCCGCTGGAGCGGCATGACGCAGCAGCTCACGGCGCTGATCGACAGCCTGCCGCAACCCCGCGTCTGGCTGGTCGGGCACTCGATGGGCGGCTATCTCAGCCTGCTCGCCGCTGGCCAGCGCCCGCAGCGTGTGCGCGGCATCGTGCTGCTCGATTCGCCCATCGTCTATGGCTGGAAATCAGGGCTGGTCAGCGTGGTCAAGGCGGTCGGCCAGATGGACCGGCTATCGCCGGCAGGCGTCGCCATAAAGCGCCGCGACCGCTGGCCCAGCCTGGGCGAAGTACATAGTCATTTCGCCAAAAAGCCGATGTTCGCGCGCTGGCATCCGGCGGTGCTGGACGACTATGTCCGCCACGGCACCGAGCAGGACCCGGCCGACCGCAGCGGCAACGCCCGGCGCCTGAAATTCCGCCCGGAAATCGAAGCCGAAATCTACTCGACCGTACCGCACCGCCTGGTGCCCTGGCTGCGCCTGCATCCGCCGGGCGGGCCGGTAGCCTTCGTCGCCGGCACGCGCTCGCGCGAAGTGCGCCGGGCCGGGCTCGCCGCCACGCAGCGCATCACGCAGGGGCGCATCAGCTGGATTGAAGGCACGCATCTGTTTCCCTTCGAACAGCCGGGGAAGACCGTGGACGCGGTGCTCGACTGGATGGCCCGCCTCGATGGCGTCGCGGCGCCGGCCTGAATCGATGCGCAAGGCATAGGGCCGGATCCGTCATGCAGCTGTCCTTGCGCCTGCTGGTTCTGCTGATTCTGCCGCCCCTGCTGTGGGCCTGCAATTCCGTGGTCGCGCGCCTGGCGATAGACAGCATCGGTCCGCTGTGGCTGAATGCCCTGCGCTGGGGACTGGCCCTGCTGCTGCTCTTGCCGCTTGGCTGGAAAATTCTGGCCACGCCCGAAGCGCGTGCCCAGATCCGCCAGCGCTGGGTCTACCTGGGGATGCTCGGGCTGATCGGCGTCGGCGCCTACAACGCCATGCAGTACGTTGCGCTGCGTACCAGCACGCCGGTGAACGTGACCCTCATTGCATCAAGCCTGCCGGTGTGGGCCATGATCGTCGGTGTGCTGTTCTACCGCGTGCATCCGACGCGACCGCAGCTGCTTGGCGCGGTGCTGTCGCTGGCCGGCGTGCTGACCGTGCTCGCGCGCGGTGATCCATCCGCGCTGCTGCGCATCCAGCTGGTGGAAGGCGATCTGCTGATGGTGCTGGCGATCATCGGCTGGGCCATCTACAGCTGGATGCTGGTGCGGCCGCCGGCGCACATGCGGGGCGCCGCGCGCCCCGCCTGGGACTGGGCCGAGTTCCTGTTCGCGCAATGCCTGTTCGGGGCCTGCGCCGCCTTTGCCGCCGCCGGTATCGGCGAGGCGGTGGAAGCTTCGATCACGCCGCGCTGGTCCTGGCAACTCATTCTCACCATTATCTTCATCGCCGTCGGCCCCTCGATCATCGCTTACCGTGCCTGGGGGCTGGCGGTGGCTGAAGCCGGCCCGGCCATCGCCGCGGTGTTCTACAACCTCACGCCGCTGATCACCGCCGTCCTGTCAGTCATGGTTATCGGCGAATGGCCGCAGGCCTATCACGGCGTGGCCTTCCTGCTGATCGTCGTCGGCATCCTGGTCGCCTCGCGCAGCGCGGCAGCAAGGCCGGTCTGAGCCGCCCGGAAAAGTCGGCGCTGGCGGGACGCCAACTCCCGCTATGCCGCCTTGCCGTAGCG
>JANMTA010000505.1:0-4116 GCA_031389965.1 Betaproteobacteria bacterium | reverse complement strand
CCGCCCCATCCATTCCTGCTGCAGTGCCTTGAGTTCCTCTGACTCCGGAGCCCAGGCGGCCGGATTCAAGCCGCCGGGGCTTGCAGGCGCTTTTTGTTGCTGCTGGGCAAGAAACTGGCTGAAACCTTGCGCCATGGCGTTCCCTGCCTGGAACATGGCTTGCATTGCGGGATTCTGATCAGGGGAAGAAGACATCCGTGGCTCCTAAAAAAACGGCCTTGATTTTGCACTGCACAATAAACGGTGTCAAGCAAGATCCTCGCTGCGCCTTGGCCGTAAAATGAAACGATGTATGTAATTGCAATCGGGTGGCTCTACGTTACCCTGCTGATGGCGGCCACCGAGGCGAATCTTACCGCCGGCGTGCTTACGTTTGCCTTGTACGGGGTGGCACCCCTGGCCCTGTTCCTGTGGCTGTTCGGCACGCCGCAACGCAGGCGCAATCAACGCGCTGCCGAGCAGCGTGCGGCGGATGGCGCTCAACCGGCCCTAGCCCGCGAAGCGATCGACGATGCGGTGGGTAAGGACGATGGTGCCGATCCCCGCCGCGATCAATAGTACTTGCTGCACCGTGGCGCGGATTTCGGTGCGCTTGTGCAGGCCCGGGATCAGGTCGGCCACCGCCACGTAGATCATGCTCGCCGCTGCCAGGGCCAGCAGCACCGGCACTGCGCTTTGCACCTGGCCCAGGGCCACATAGGCCAGCAGCGCGCCAACCAGCGTCGCCAGGCTGGACAGCAGGTTGAAGGCCAGCGCGCGGCCCCGCGAATACCCCGAGTGCAGCAGGATCACGAAGTCGCCCACTTCCTGCGGGATCTCGTGCGCGATCATTGCCAGCGCGGTGACGATGCCCAGGCGCACGTCCTCCATGAAAGCCGCGGCGATCAGCACGCCATCGACAAAGTTGTGGAAGGTGTCGCCGACCAGGATCATCATGCCGCTGCGGCCATGGTCGTGCTCATGCCCGTGCTCATTTCCGTGACTATGCACCAGCGGCTCATGCCCTTCGCAGGCCTCGATGTGGCAATGGCGCCAGAGCACCAGCTTTTCCATGACGAAGAAGGCCAGGATGCCGCCGAGAACCGTCGCCGTGGTGGTGGACGCATCGCCGCTGGCGGTGATGGCATGCGGCAGCACTTCGAGAAAGGAGGCTCCGAGCAGTGCGCCGATGGCATAGCTGATGAGCAGCGACACCCATTGCACCCGCGCCGTGTACGCGAATACGGCAGCGGCGGCGACGCTCAGAGCGCCGCCGGCCAATGACATGACGATAATCCAGGAAAGAACTGACATGGGGGCCGGATTATAGGCCGGCCGCCACTATTCCAGCCAGATCAGGCTGGCCATGCGCCCGGTGACGCCGTCGCGGCGATAGGAAAAGAATCGCGCCGCATCGTCGAGAGTGCAAAAGTCGGCGCCGGCGATACGGCGAATTCCAAGAGCATGCAGACGCCGGCGCGCCAGCCGGTAGATGTCGCACAGCCATTTCCCGCCGGCAACGGGTACAAAGGCATCCGCCGCTGCGGCATCGTCGGCGAGGAACAGTTCGCGCACCTCGCCGCCGACCTCGAAGGCCTGCGCACCGATCGCCGGCCCCAGCCAAACCATCAGGCGCTCGCCGGGCTCGCCCATGGTCGCCACCGTCGCTTCGATCACGCCGGCAGCCAGGCCGCGCCAGCCGGCGTGGGCGATGGCGACCACCGTCGCGCGCTCGTCGCACAGCAGCACCGGCAGGCAGTCGGCCGTCAACACGGCGCAGACCACGCCGCGTTGCCGCGTAAAACCGGCATCGGCCTGCGTACCGGGCAAGGCCCGCGCGGCATCGACGCAACGTGTGCCGTGCACCTGGTTCAGCCACACCGGTTCGGCCGGCAGCTCGTTGCGCAGCGTGGCGCGATTTGCCGCCACCGCCAGAGGATCGTCGCCGACGTGGTCGCCGAGATTCAAGCTTTGCCACGGCGGCGCGCTCACCCCGCCGCTGCGCGTCGTCGACAAAGCACGCACACCGGCCGGCGCCGGCCAGTCGGGCAGGATGAGGTTAACGCTCATGGCACCGAGCACCGCTTGCAGAAGATGAAACACGCGAAAAGCCGATTGGTCGCCCGCCCCCCTCCGCTGCGCGGCCCCCGGCTGGCTTTGCGTAGCCAGCCGGCTGCGGCGGCGCGACGCATGCGTCGCGAATTCCCGCCTCGCCCCCTCGCGGGGGCTTACCAATCGGCGCGCTGCGCGCGCACATCACAGGCGACTCCGCACAAGGGGTTTCACCTTAGTCATGGCGCAGCGCGTCCAGCAGTTGCGCGAAATCGGCCGGCAAAGGCGATTCCCAGGCCATCGCTTCCGCCGTTGCCGGATGCCGCAGGGCCAGCCGCCAGGCATGCAGCGCCTGGCGCGGGAATGCATCGAGGCGGGCATCGCCGCTCTTTGCCTTGCCGTAGACGGGATCGCCGGCCAGCGGATGCTTGATCGATGCCAGATGGACCCGGATCTGATGTGTGCGCCCCGTTTCCAGCCGGCATTCGAGCAAGGTGGCTTTGGCGAAACGTTCGAGCACCGCGTAATGGGTTCGAGCTTCCTTGCCGCCGGCGCGGACGATGGCCATTTTGGTCCGCTGCACGGCATGGCGGCCTAGCGGCGCATCAACCGTGCCGTCGCGCTCGACCGTGCCCAGCGCCAGAGCCAGATAGTGCCGCTGCACCGAACGCGCCTGCATCTGGCGCACCAGATCGGTCTGCGCCGTCAGCGTCTTCGCCACCACCAGCAAGCCGCTGGTGTCCTTGTCCAGCCGATGCACGATGCCGGCGCGGGGAATGGCGGCCAGTTGCGGCGCATGGTACAGCAGCGCATTGAGCAAGGTACCGGAGGCGTTGCCGTTGCCCGGATGGACCACCAGTCCGGCCGGCTTGTCGATCACGATCAGTTCATCGTCCTCGAACACCACGTGGAGCGCAATGTCCTCCGCCGCGTCGGTAAAAGTTATGCCTCCGGCGAAGCCGGAGGCGGTATCCCTTGCCGACGGCGCCGACACCGCGGCGAGATGCGCGGCGAAATTCGCGGCGAAGTCAATCCGCTCGCCGCCATAGACCTTGCGCTTGGACTCGGCGGCAGCCCCGTCGAGGCGAATCAGACCGTCCTTCAGCCAGCCCTGCAAGCGGCTGCGCGAGTGCTCCGGAAACAGCCTGGCCAGGGTCGCGTCGAGCCGCCAGCCGGCGCAATCGGCGGGCACTGCAACGCTCAGAGGCAGCGCAGGGCTTGGGCTATAATCGGCCGGAAATTCGTGCGAGGTTTTCACCATGCGTAGTGTAGCGGCATTCCTGCGGGCGATCGCCCCCATCGTAGTCATTGGCGCCAGTGTCGGCACGGGCCTGCTGGGCGGTTGCGGCCTGCTGCCCGACCAGATCGACGAGACCTCAAGCTGGTCCGCCAACAAGCTCTACGCCGAAGCCAAGAGTTCCATGACCGATGGAGCCTACGACAAGGCCATCAAGTATTTCGAGAAACTCGAAGCCCGTTTCCCCTTCGGCCGTTACGCACAACAGGCGCAGCTTGAAGTCGCCTATGCGTATTTCCGCCAGGGCGAAGTGGCCTCGACGATTGCCGCCTGCGATCGCTTCATCCGCCTGCACCCCAACCACCCCAACGTCGACTACGCCTACTACCTCAAGGGCCTGGCCAACTTCAACGAGGATCTCGGCCTGATCGGCTACGTCAGCCAGCAGGATCTCACCGAGCGCGATCCAAAGGCCGCACGCGACTCCTTCGACGCCTTCAAGGTGCTGGTGGCCAAGTACCCCGAAAGCCGCTATGCGGCCGACGCCACGGCCCGCATGAAGTATCTGGTCAATGCCATGGCCTCGAATGAGGTGCATGTCGCCCGCTACTACATGAAGCGCGAAGCCTACGTTGCGGCGCTCAACCGCGCACAAACGGCGATCAAGACCTACCCTGACGCACCGGCCAACGAAGAAGCCCTGTTCATCATGATCAAGGCCTACGATGCACTCGGCATGGCCGACCTGCGCGACGACACCGAGCGCGTGATGCGCAGGAATTTCCCCAAGAGCGAGTATTACGCGCGCGGCTTGAATCAGAAAGAGCCCTGGTGGAAACTCTGGTAGG
>JANMTA010000499.1:0-2716 GCA_031389965.1 Betaproteobacteria bacterium | reverse complement strand
ACCATGATGCTTTCGAGGCGGGCGTTGATTTCCTCCTCGCTCCAGAAGAAGCTGGAAAAATCCTGCACCCACTCGAAGTAGGACACGGTGACGCCGCCGGCATTGGCCAGCACATCGGGAATGACCAGGATATAGCGATCGCGCAGGATGTCGTCGGCGGCCGGCGTGGTCGGCCCGTTGGCACCCTCGACAACGATTTTTGTCCGCAGTCTGTTTGCGCGAGCCGGCGTCACCTGACCTTCCAGGGCAGCGGGAATGAAATACTCGCACTCGAGTTCCCAGAAGTCGTCTTCGCTGATGGGCGCCGCGCCGAAAAACCCGGACAGGCTGCCGTGCGCGGCGACATGCACGAGTGCGGCCGGAACGTCGATCCCGGCCGGATTGGTCAGCGTGCACTCGGCATCCTGCAGTGCAATCACCTTTGCGCCGTTCTCGCGAAAAATCCGCGCTGCAATGCCGCCGACATTGCCGAAACCCTGGATCACCACGCGCGCGCCATCAATAGGAACCTCCATGCGCAGCCCGGCTTCGCGGGCAGCAATGTAGACACCGCGCCCGGTAGCCTCGTGGCGCCCGAGCGAACCGCCCAGCGCAACCGGCTTGCCGGTGACGACGCCGCTGGCGGTGTGACCGAGGTTGACCGAGTAGGTATCCATCATCCACGCCATGGTCTGCTCGTTGGTGCCGACATCAGGCGCCGGAATATCCTTGTCCGGCCCGATAACGATGCCGATCTCCGAGGTATAGCGGCGGGTAATGCGCTCCAGTTCTGCACGCGAGAAGTCTCGCGGATCGATGCGGACACCCCCTTTGGCGCCGCCGAAGGGCAAGCCCAGCGCAGCGTTCTTGACCGTCATCCAACCGGCCAGCGCCATTACTTCGTTCAGCGTCACCGCCGGATGAAAGCGCACGCCACCCTTGCCCGGACCGCGCGACAGGCTGTGCTGCACACGATATCCTTCGTAGTGCGCGATCGTGCCGTCATCGCGGATGATCGGTACGTCGACAATCAGGATGCGTTTGGGACGCCTGAGGGTTTCGATCCAGTGCGACAGCGGCCCCAGATGGGGCGCGACACGATCGATCTGCTCGATGAAACTGGCCCATGGTTCGGGGCGCGCCGTATCAAGGTAGGAAAGGCTGCTGTGATTTGTCGTCATGGCGGTCTATGTGCCCCCCGGCATTGTTATGAAAGCGGTCAGTCCAACGGACGACCACACCCAAGTTCTCCAATCATAGCCGCCGAACAGGATTCACAACCGTCGCGCCGGAGTATCAGCGATCAGGTTTACAGTCTCCGCCACGGAAAACCATACTTCATACTTCATGCTCCCGCTTTGCCGAAAATCGCTTCAGGCGCATGATGGTTACAATCGCATCATGAACATTCCCCTCTTGCGCAGCACCGAACTGCGCGAACTCGAAATACGCCACGCCGACGCCCGGCCGCCGCTGATGGAACGCGCCGCTCGCGCCGCCGCCGACCATGCACAACAGTTGCTGCAGGGCAGCCGTGCGCCGATCCTGATCCTGGCCGGTCCCGGCAACAACGGCGGCGACGCGCGGGTCATGGCGCGCGTGCTGCAGCGGCAGGGAATCGCGGTGGTCGTCGCCACCGCCGGCGACACTATCCCCAGCGGCAAGTACGGCCTGGTGGTCGATGGCCTGTTCGGCATCGGCCTTGCCCGGCCGATCGAAGGCGCCTGGGCCGAACTGGTCGTACGTATCAATGCTTTTGCCGGGCCGGTGCTGGCGCTGGACATTCCCAGCGGCCTGGATGGCGACACGGGTCGCGTGCTGGGCGTCGCGGTGCGCGCCACGCACACGCTGAGCTTCATCGGTGGCAAACCCGGCCTCTATACGCTCGACGGCCCGGATCATTGCGGCGAAATCAGCGTCGTCGACCTCGGTCTGCGCCTCGACACATTTCCCGGCGCCCTGCTCGCGGTCGACGATTTCCGCGAGGCCCTCAAGCCGCGTTCTCGCAACAGCCACAAGGGTAGCTACGGTTCGCTGGCGGTGATCGGGGGCGCAGCCGGCATGAGCGGCGCGGCGCTGCTGGCCGGACGGGCCGGGCTGCAACTCGGCGCCGGCCGCGTCTTCGTCGGCCTGTTGCAGGAACTGGCGGTCGATCCGTTGCAGCCCGAACTAATGCTGCGTTCGCCCGACAATGCACTGGCGCAAGCCACGGCGGCTGTCGTCGGACCCGGCCTCGGTGCCTCCGACGCCGCGCTCGAAATCATTCGCCGTGTCGCCAGCGCCGACTTTTCACTTTTGCTTGACGCCGACGCCCTGAACCTGCTCGCTGCCCATCCGGTGCTGGCCGCGCGCATCGCGCGCCGCGAGCAACCCACGCTAATCACGCCGCATCCGGCCGAAGCCGCACGCCTCCTCGGAACCACCACCGTGGCGGTACAGGCCGACCGCGTCGGCGCCGCGCTGCAACTGGCACAGCGTTTCAAGGCACACGTCGCGCTCAAGGGCTGCGGCACGATCGTCGCCCATCCCGACGGACGCTGGCGCATCAACGCCAACGGCAACCCGGCGCTGGCCTCGGGCGGCAGCGGCGACGTGCTCTCCGGCTTCATCGGTGCGCTGCTGGCGCAGGGCTGGCCCGCCGCTGCCGCCCTGTCCGCCGCCGTGCATCTGCATGGCGCGGCCGCGGATGCGCTGGCCGCCCGGGGCGATGGCCCGATCGGCATCGCCGCCGGCGAAC
>JANMTA010000489.1:0-5014 GCA_031389965.1 Betaproteobacteria bacterium | reverse complement strand
GCTGCGGACCCCGCGCGCCTGGCCCTGATCATCGGCAACAGCAGCTACCACGATGCGCCGCTGGTCAATCCCGCCAACGATGCCAAGGCGGTCGGCGCACTGTTTACCCAGGCCGGCTTCACCGTCGATGCGCGGCTCGACACCACGCGGGTCGACATGATGGCCGCCATCGAGCGTTTCGGCGCGGCGGCAAAGCGCGCGGAAACAAAGCTGGTGGTGTTCTATTACGCCGGCCACGGCGCGCAGCTCGAGTGGCGCAACTATCTTCTGCCGGTCGATGCCGTGGTGCAAAAGCAGGAAGACATGAAGCAGCGTTGCGTCGATCTGAGCCTGCTGCTGGGCCAGTTCAGCGCGGCGAAAGACAAGACCTTCGTCATCATCCTCGACGCCTGTCGCAACAACCCCTTCGGCAGCGCCTACCGGCCGGAACAGAAGGGCCTGTCGCAGTTCGATGCCCCGGTCGGCAGCCTGCTGGCCTATGCCACCTCGCCCGGCAACGTCGCCTCCGACGGCGAAGGACAGAACGGCCTCTACACCGAGAATCTGGTGCGCGAACTGGGCCAGCGCGGTACCCGCATCGAAGACGCCCTGAAGCGCGTGCGCCTCAATGTGCGCCTGGCCTCGCACGGCGCACAAATCCCGTGGGAGACCACCTCGCTGGAAGGTGACGTCTTCATTTTCAACGAAGGCCGGAAAAAACTCTCCGAGGCCGAGCTGGAGCAGCTGGTCGAGGCCGACGTCACCGAATGGGCGCGCATCAAGTCGTCGAAAAAGATCGACGACTGGGTGAGCTACCTGCGCACCTTCCCCAACGGCCGCTTCGCCGAAATTGCCCAGATGCGCCTGGCTCGCCTGCTGGCGGAAGACGAGAAACTGGTGGCCGAAAAGCGGCAAAGAGAGGAACAGCAGCGTCTCGAGCAGGAGCGCATCGAACGCGAACGGGCACGAGTTGCCGCAGAGCAGAAGCTTGCCGCCGAGCGCAAGCAGCTTGAAGAGCAGCAGCTGCAGGAAACGCGACGGCGCGAGGAAGAACAAAAGCGTTTGAGCGAACAAAAGCGTCTCGATCAGGAGCGCATGGAGCGCGAGCGGGCCCGTCTGGCGAAGGCGCAGCATCTTGCCGCCGAGCGCAAGCAACTCGAGGAGCAGCAGTTGCAGGAACAACGCCGGCGCGAGGAAGAGCAGCAGCGCCTTGAAGCCAGGCGCCAACAGGAGCAGGAACGCCTCGATTGCGAGCGCCAGCGAATCGCCGAGGCCGAGCGCCTTGCCGCGGAGCGCAAGCAGCAGGAGGAGAAACGCCAGGCGACCGAGCAGAAGCGCATCGGGCAGGCGGCGCAAACGGCGGCCGTGAAGCCCGCTGCGGTTCAGGCGCCCGCCGCATCTTCTTCTCCAGGTCCGGCAACAGCTCAGTCACCACGGCCAGCCGCGGCGGCACCCTCCGCCACGCCGCTGATCGACATCCGGGCCGGTGTGCCCGTGCCGACGCTGATCGCCCTTTCGGCCAACCCCTTCTCCGCCGGGCGCTATCCGCTCGGCCGCATTTTTACGGTCGGGGACGAGGCGACCATCCGGCAAACGGACATCCTGACCGGCGTCGAGGAAAAGACCTACCGCACGCGCGTGACGCGCGTGGATTACGAGCAGGACCGGGTCGAATTCAACAATGGCTACACGATTACGGACCTGATGGGAAACTTCATCAAAAACGGACCGGTCGAATTCGATTCCCCGGTGCAGTTCATACCCGCCGAATTTCAGATCGGCAAGAAATGGACGGCTGCGTTCCTCCGTACCAAGAACGACAAGACAACCAACGCCTACTATGACCTGCAGATCGTGAAGCGGGAAACCATCGCCGTTCCGGCTGGAAGCTTCGATACCTTCCTGATCGAAGGAAACGGGTGGAACATGACCATGAGCTCACGACTCGAGGCAAGATTCTGGCTGGTACCCGGGCTGAATTTCTCGATCAGGCGTGAACTTGTCGTCCGCAACAAGCGGGGGAAGTTCGTCCAAACCGAGAGGTACGAACTCGTCGCACTGCGCCAGCAGACCCTGGGTACCGTGTAAGGAGTAGCAGACGGGCCACAGCAAAAGACGCTGAGCTCGCCGCTGCGGATGCTAAGATGCGCCCCCTTCTCGCGCAGCTTGCCCGGTGCCCCTCGCGCCCCCACCCAATGTCCCTGTTCCGCCGCGTCATTTCATCTTTGCTGCTTCTGCTGAGTACCTTTGCCCATGCCGAGCAGGCGCTGCAAATAACGGAGCAACTGGCGTCACCGCCGGCCCTGAGCTTCAACCCCGCGCCGCAGCCCGTGCAGTCTCTGTTGCCCGACCCTTCGCAGGAAGTGCGCGACGAACTGCCGCCGATGCCGACCATCGACCTCACCACGCCACCCGACGATCTCTGGCAGCGCATGCGCAACGGCTTTTCGATGCCCGACCTGGACAGTCCGCTGGTGGCCGACCGCCAGGCCTGGTACCTGAACCGGCCCGATCTGCTGAAGCGCATCTTCGAGCGCAGCCGGCGCTACCTGTATCACATCGTCACCGAACTCGAAAAGCGCGGCATGCCGACCGAGCTGGCCCTGCTGCCGGTGGTCGAAAGTTCCTTCAATCCGCTGGCCTATTCGTCGGCGCGGGCGCTGGGCATGTGGCAGTTCATCCCCGCCACCGGCAAGACCTACAAGCTGCAGCAGAATGTCTGGTTCGACCAGCGCCGCGACATCGTCGCCTCGACCGGGGCCGCGCTCGACTACCTGCAGAACATCTATGAAATGCACGGCGACTGGCACCTGGCCCTGGCTTCCTACAACTGGGGCGAGAACGCGGTCGGGCGCGCCGTCGCCAAGAACCGGGCGAAAGGGCTGCCGACCGATTACCGCAGCCTCAAGATGCCGACGGAAACGGCCTACTACGTGCCCAAGCTGCAGGCGATCAAGAACATCATTGCCCAGCCGCAACTGTTCGGCATCACGCTCGACCCGATTCCCAACCGTCCCTATTTCGGTACCGTAGAACGCAGTGGCAACATGGACATCGCGCTCGCGGCGCGCCTGGCCGAAATCCCGGTGGAAGAATTCATCGCGCTGAACCCCGCCTACAGCCGCCCGGTGATGCCGACCGCGGCCAACAGCCCGCTGGTGTTGCCGGCCGAGAAGGTGCAGACCTTCCTCGAAAATCTCCAGCAGCACGAAGCGCAGGACAAACCGCTGTCGGCCTGGCTCACGCACAACCTGAAGCCGGGCGAGAAGCTCGACGCTGTCGCCAAGCGCTATGGCATGAGCGTGGTGCGGTTGAAGCAATTGAACGGCATCAACGCCAAAACCAAAATCACTCCCGGCTTCGCGTTGCTGGTGCCTGGCAAGGATGCGGTGGGGCAGGACGCGCTCGCCGCGCGATTGCCGCAGACACCCGCCAATCCGCCGAAGGCCGCCAAGGCGACGAAGGGCAAGGCCGGCAAACCGGTCGCCAAAGGCACGACCCGCAAACCGGTTGCCAGGGGCAAGACCGTCACGGCAACCATCAGGAAGCCGGCGGGGAAGCCCAAGAATCGGTGAAACGTGATGGCCTCCGCTCCACATTTCACATTTCACATTTCCCGTTTCACTTTTACACCGCCTTGAAGCAGCGCACCGTTTGCGTGGCAGCGAAGCGGACCTCGCCCGGATAGCTGCGCCGACAGGCCTCGTCGGCCAACGGACAGCGCGGATGGAAATGACAGCCTGACGGCGGATTGGCCGGCGAGGGCATGTCGCCGGCCAGCTTCGGCGCGTCGCCGCGAATGCCATCGACGCGCGGCACCGCGGCGAGCAGCGCCTGCGTATAGGGGTGGCGCGGAGAACGCAGCACTTCCTCGGCACTGCCGCGCTCGACCACGCGGCCGAGATACATCACCGCCACGTCGTGCGCCAGGTAATCCACCACGGCGATGTTGTGCGTGATGAAGAGATAGGCGAGTTTCAGGTCGCGCTGCAGGTCGGAGAGCAGGTTGAGAATCTGCGCCTGCACCGAAACGTCGAGCGCCGAGGTCGGCTCGTCGCAGATCAGCAGTTGCGGATTGACGGCCAGGGCGCGGGCGATGGCAATGCGCTGGCGCTGGCCGCCGGAAAATTCGTGGGGATAGCGGCTCACCATGTCGGCGCGCAGGCCGACCTGTTCCAGCAGCGGGCCGACTTTGGCCGCCGTGTCGCGGTCGCTGCCCGTGCCGCCGCTGCCGCCCATGCCGCCCGTGCCCAGGGCCAGCATGCCCTCGGCAATGATGTCGCCGATGCGCAGACGCGGGTTGAGCGAGGCGAACGGGTCCTGGAATACCATTTGCATTTTCGCGCGCAGCGGCCGCAGTTGGCTAGCCGAACGCGTGGTCAGCTCGACGCCGTCGAGTTGCACGCTGCCGGCAGTCGGCCGAATCAGTTGCAGCATGGCCTTGCCCGCCGTGGTCTTGCCGCAGCCGGATTCGCCGACCAGGGCCAGGGTGCGCCCCGGCATCAGTTGCAGCGACATGCCATCGACCGCGCGCACGGCGCCGACGGCACGCTGCAGCAGGCCGCGGCGGATCGGGAAATGCACCTGCAGGTCGCTGACCTCGAGTACGGGCCTGGTCGCGACAGGTGCCGCCGTGTCGCCAGCGCCGACTTCTGGCATGACCGCGGGTGCCGCGCCCGGCAGGAAGCAGCGCACGCGCTGACCGCACCGCCCGCCATCCACCTCGCGCCAGGGCGGTGGCGCGAGGTGGCACTCCGCCATGACTTCGCTGCAGCGGTCGACAAAGCGACAACCGCGGTGCCGCACTTCGGCCGCCGGCACGCTGCCGGGAATCGTCGCCAGGCGGCCGCCGCGTCGCTCCGCGTCGGGCAGCGCGGCGAACAGGCGCACCGAGTAGGGATGCGCGGGTTGCGTAAAGAATTCCCGGCGCGGCGCTTCCTCGACCAATTGTCCGGCATACATGACGCCGATGCGGTCGGCCATGCGCGCCACCACGCCGAGGTCATGCGTGATCAGCAGCAGCGCCATGTCCTGC
>JANMTA010000465.1:0-1626 GCA_031389965.1 Betaproteobacteria bacterium | reverse complement strand
GCGCCGAGCAGCACCGGGCCGACCGTGATGCCGTCGCCCGAAGTGGCCTTGATCAGGTTGAAGGAAATGTTCGCCGCGTCGACGTTGGGCATGATCAGCAGGTTGGCTTCCCCGCTCAGGCGGCTGTCGGGATACAGCTTCTCGCGGATGTCCTGCGACAGGGCCGCGTCGCCGTGCATTTCGCCATCGACTTCAAGGTCCGGCGCGCGCGACTCGATGATCGCCCGTGCCGCCGCCATCTTCATTGCCGACGCGGAACGCACGCTGCCGAAATTGGAATGCGACAGTAGCGCCACCTTGGGCTCGAGGCCGAAGCGGCGCACTTCCTTGGCCGCCATCAGCGCGATCTCGGCGATCTGCTCGGCGGAGGGGTCTTCATTGACGTAGGTGTCGCACAGGAACAGCGTGTGCTTGGCCAGCAGCAGCATGTTCATTGCGGCGAAGCAGTGTGCGTCGGGCTCGAGGCCGATGACGTCGCTGACATGCTTCAGGTGCTGCGCATGACGGCCGACAACGCCGCACAACATGGCGTCGACATAGCCGCGCTTGAGCAGCATGGTGCCGATCAGCGTGTTGTCCGCGCGCAGAGCCTGCTTGGCGATGCCCGGTGTCACGCCCTGGCGCCCCATGATCTCGTGATAGCCCTGCCACAGCTCCTTGAAGCGCGGATCGGAATCCGGATTCACCACTTCGATGTCGCGCCCCTGCACCAGGCGCAGGCCGGCCTTCTCGATGCGCATGTCGATCACGTCAGGACGACCGATCAGCACCGGACGCGCCAGACCCTCGTCGAGCACCGCCTGCACCGCGCGCAGCACGCGCTCGTCCTCGCCTTCGCAATAGATGACGCGGCGCGGATCCTTCTTCGCCGCGGCGAAGACCGGCTTCATGACGAAACCGGAGTGATAGACGAAGCTGTTGAGCTTGTCGCGATAGGCGTCGAAATCCTTGATCGGTCGCGTCGCGACGCCCGACTCCTCGGCCGCCTTGGCCACGGCCGGCGCAATCTTGACGATCAGGCGCGGATCGAAGGGGCGCGGAATCAGGTATTCGCGGCCGAACGCCAGGTTCTCGCCGCCATAAGCCATGGCCACCACTTCCGAGGCTTCGGCCTGGGCCAGTTCGGCGATGGCGCGCACGGCGGCCAGCTTCATCTGCTCGGTGATGGTGGTGGCGCCGGCATCCAGCGCACCGCGGAAAATAAAGGGAAAGCACAGCACGTTGTTGACCTGGTTCGGGTAGTCCGAGCGGCCGGTGGCGATGATGGCGTCGGAGCGCACGCTCTTGACTTCCTCGGGGGTGATTTCCGGCGTCGGATTGGCCAGCGCCAGGATCAGCGGATCCTTCGCCATCTTCGCCACCATCGCCGGCTTGACCACGCCGCCGGCGGAAAGGCCGAGGAACACGTCGGCGCCCTCGATGATGTCGGACAGCGTGCGCGCGTCGGTCTTCTTGGCGTAGCGGTCCTTGATCGGGTCCATCAGTTTCTCGCGGCCGACATACACCACGCCCTCGATGTCGGTGACCCAGATGTTCTCGACGCGCACGCCGAGATTCACCAGCAAATCGAGGCAGGCCAGCGCCGCCGCACCGGCGCCGGAGGTGACCAGCTTGACCTCCTCGATT
>JANMTA010000456.1:0-12334 GCA_031389965.1 Betaproteobacteria bacterium | reverse complement strand
GCGCCGCCGCCGTGGGGCGCCGCGCCACCGTAGGTATCGACGATGATCTTGCGCCCGGTCAGGCCGCAGTCGCCCTGCGGGCCGCCGACGACGAAGCGGCCGGTGGGGTTCACCAGATACTTGATCTCGCCCTTGACCAGTTCCTTGGGCAGCATCGGCTTGATGATTTCCTCGATCACCGCTTCGCGAATCTGCTCCAGTTCGATGTCGGGTGCATGCTGGGTCGATACGACGACAGTGTCGATGGAATGCGCCTTGCCATCTTGGTAGCGGATCGTCACCTGCGACTTGGCGTCCGGGCGCAGCCAGGGCAGGCGTCCGTCGCGGCGCAGCATCGACTGGCGCTCGACCAGCCGGTGCGCGAGGTAGATCGGCAGCGGCATCAGCACCGGCGTCTCGTCGCAGGCATAGCCGAACATCAGGCCCTGGTCGCCGGCGCCCTGGTTCAGGTTGTCGTCGTAGGCCTTGTTCACGCCCTGGGCGATGTCCGGGCTCTGCTTGTCGTAGGCCACCAGCACGGCGCAGCCTTTGTAATCGATGCCGTATTCGGTGTTGTCGTAGCCGATGCGCTTCAGCACGTTGCGCGCGACACCGATGTAATCGACGTTGGCGTTGGTGGTGATCTCGCCGGCGAGCACCACCAGACCGGTGTTGCACAGGGTTTCCGCGGCGACGCGGGAATGCGGATCCTGCGCCAGGATGGCGTCGAGGATGGCATCGGAAATCTGGTCGGAGACCTTGTCCGGGTGGCCTTCCGAAACCGATTCGGAAGTGAATAAATATTCTTGTGCCATGTGTTCTGCTCCAGAAAACTAAAACGCCCCACAATTGGCGAGGCCAGCTATGGGGCGGAAGCAGGCGACGCTTTAGCGATATTTGTTTTCCGACCCGCCACTGTTTCCGGGGGTCTTCTCCGCCTCGCAAGTTGTCTTTTAACTCGGCGGACCAGCGCGCATTTTAGGCCCGATCGGCCGCAAGCGTCAATCGGAGCGCAAACCGATAAGCTCACGCAGCGACTGACTATTCCGCGAGGAATAGGCTCTAAACTTCGCTCATGCTCTGGCTGCTCCAGTTCTGCGCGGCGCGCGCCGCTTTCGCCACGATGTTCACCGCCTGGTCGGCGGTGCTGCCGCTGCTGCGCACCGATTGGCAACTCAGCGCCTGGCAGGCTGGCATGGTGCAGTCGGCCTATCACGTCGGCTTCCTGATTTCGCTGTTCTCGGTGGGCTTTCTCTCCGACCGCCATGGTGCGCGTCGCATCTACCTGACGACCAGCGTCGCGGCGGTGGCGAGCGGCCTGCTGTTTGCCGTGTTCGCCGACGGCTTCGTTTCCGCGCTGCTGCTCTATGGCCTCACCGGCCTGTGTTCGGGCGGGTCCTACACGCCGGGACTGGCCATCGTCGCCCAGCGCATGAAGCAGCGCCAGGGCCGGGCGCTAGGCTATTACCTCGCCGCCGCGTCCCTCGGCTACGCCATCGGCCTGCTGATCGCCAGCGCCATGATTCCACTGGCCGGCTGGCGCGGCGGCTTCATCGTCACCGCCCTCTTCCCGCTGCTCGGGCTGGCGCTCGGCTGGTGGGCGCTGCGCGACGTGCCGAATGTGGTGCATGCGCTGCCCGACGGCCACGGCGCCCGCAGCCGCCTGCTCGAAGTGGTGCGCAACAAGCCGGCAATGCTGTCGATCTGGGGCTATACCTTCCATGCCTGGGAACTGCTCGGCATGTGGGCCTGGCTGCCGGCTTTCCTCGCGGCTGCGGCGATCGCCGGTGGCACGGCGGGAGCGCAGGCAGCCAGCCTGGGCGCCACGCTGACGGCACTGACCTATCTGGTCGCCGTCGTCGGCAGCGTGCTCGGCGGCTCTCTGTCGGATCGCTGGGGGCGCACCTCGGTGACCCTGCTGATGTCGGTGGCGAGCCTGGCCTGCTCCTTCAGTTTCGGCTGGATGATCGGCCTGCCGATGGCCGTCCTGGTCGCCGTCGCGGTGTTCTACAACGTCACCGGCGTCGCCGATTCATCCATCCATTCGACAACGCTGACGGAACTCATGGATCCGCGCTACCTCGGCGCGGCCTACTCGCTGCGCTCGGTGCTCGGCTTCGGCGCCGGCGCGATATCGCCGTGGGTTTTCGGCCTGGTGCTCGACTGGGGCCACGCCGGCGACAGCCTGCCCAATCACGTGATGTGGGGGCTGGCGTGGGCGACGCTGGGACTGGGGGGCCTGCTCGGGCCGGTGGCGATCTGGCGCCTGCGGCGGATGCCGGAAGCCGTGAAGCTGGCGGGCGGGAAACGCTAGCGGCGTGATCGGCGGGGAGCACCTGACCAGAAACAAGTTACCCAGCTGCAGGTCCAACGTTTCATCGTGCAAGCAACTCCTGTTGGTCGCAGAGGATTCGCATCACTAAACATACTTCAGTCCCACGGAATAACGCCCACCCCCAAGCCACCCTTCCAGCCCATGTAAATGGGTCCGCTATTAGCCAGCAATACGCCTCCTGCGTAGTCAGTGGCGAGCCGAAATCGATCCGTCAATACGATGAACGATGGGTATCCACTTTTGGGAGGATTAACGGTCCGCGTTCGGAACGCTTACGTCGATGCCCGGTTCTGGCCGGGACTTGCCCGTGGTGCCGCTGACCTGAATGGCCGCTGCCGCTGGCCTGAAAACTACGCCCGTCTCTTGTGGGCACGGAAGCGACCTACCTCTCTTCGGATGCATCGCCGGAAAGCGGTCAGTGAATTTTTTTGTTTCCTGGAAGCGGCCAGTCATCACTGAGTGCTCCCGACCCTAAGGGGAAGTAGCGAACTTGCGAATCCGGACGTTCAACACCGCTGATGCGTTTGTTATGTACTACTTTCGCGGTTCATTCCAGTGGTCAACTTTTCCTTCGTAAAAAACGATTCTTCCACCATTCTGGTAATGCCAACTTGCGAGGCTGCCGCCGTCTACCCGGTGCGGCTCACCAAGTATTTTTCGCACATCGCTAGGGCTCATGTCTTTGTATAGCTTTCTCCAGTTCATTACGGATTTCCAACCGTCGTCCGATGCTACGGGTTCTTGGGCATTGCTAGGATTGCTTGGATTACTTAGCAAAGACTCTAGTTTCGATAGCCGAAGCTTTATCTCCTGAATCTCTCTTTCCATCTGAGCAACACGATCACCATCATGCGCATTCGCATTAAAGGCGAATGCTAGCGATAGAAATCCAATTAATGAAATGGTTCTAACCATGGTCTCCCTCTCTTACGCATAGCCTAATGTAGGCAAAGAAACCGACAAGCCCTGCAAGCCTGCCGTAACGTGCCAATGGAATTGTACGGCTGCTTTATGGAAATCTCGCCAATGGCCGCCTCGGGCCGAGTCAAGGCAGTGTCGATAACAAATTGCTCGCCGAAAACCGGCCGTTCAGGTGTGCCAGAGCACGCATCGACTATTCAATTTGGAAGGCCACATCGAGTGGCCGGATATGGCCGGATGCTGAAGTGAAGTAGAGCCCGACGCCGCCAATGGCCGTTGACGCTGCGCAGGAGTCGCTCAAGAGCGGCTCGGGGTTGTAAGCAAGGAATTGAACTGCGGATGCCCAACTTCTCCCGCTAGCGCGCGGGATGCGCGAAGCCCCGTCCCTTGGGCTCCGTGGAAAGTGCTATGAATGCGCGCAGCTCGCTCACGGCAGGACTGTGCATCTGCGTCATCGCCGCGAGCGCTTCCGCCAGCGGCACGCGCTGGTAAAGCAGGCGATAGGCGGCCTTCAAGGCGGCGATTTCCTCCGGGCCGAAACCGCCGCGCCGCAAGCCGACCAGGTTGAGTCCGCGGGCATGGCTCGGATTGCCTTCGGTGACGCAAAACGGCAGGGCATTCTGGTTGATCTTGCTCGACTGGCTGACCATCGCATTGCGCCCGATGCGGCAGAACTGGTGCACGGAAACCAGACCCGAAATGTTGGCGTGATCGCCCACCACCACTTCGCCGGCCAGATTCGTGCCGTTGGCGATGACAATCTGGTCGCCCAGCACGCAGTCATGCGCGACGTGGCAGTAGGCCATGAGAAAGCAGCCGTTGCCGATCCGCGTGGCGCTGCCGTCGCGCGAACCGCGATGAATCGTGACGCCTTCGCGCAACCAATTGTCGTCGCCGATTTCGGTACGGGAAAGGCAATCCGCCTGGAACTTGAAATCCTGCGGATCGCCGCCGATCACCGCGTGCTCGGCGATGCGGTTCCTCGCGCCGATGCGGGTGTGGCGCTTGATCACGGCATGCGCGGCGATTTCGCAAGCGTCGCCGATGACGACGTCTTCCTCGATCACCGCGTAGGGACCGACGCGGATGTTGACGCCCAGCCTTGCGTCGGCAGCGACGACGGCCGTCGGGTGAATGCTCACGTGAGGGCCTGGCGAATTGCCCCGGCGATGCGCTTGATCTGCTCGTCCTTCAGCATCGGCGAGATCGGCAGCGAGAGGCAGCGCTGCGCGACGCTCTCGGTGACCGGCAGTCGCACATCACCGTGCGTGGCGGCAAACATCTCCTGCCGGTGCAGCGGCACCGGGTAGTACACGGCGCAGGCGATGGCGGAGTCGCTCAGCACCTTCTGGATCACGTCGCGGCGGTCGGAAAGAATCGTGTACTGGTGATACACATGGCGCCCGTGGCCGTCGGCAAACGGCGTCTCGACCAGGCCCGCCAACTCCTTGTTGTAAGAGTCGGCGATGGCGATACGGCGATTATTGAAATTGTCGAGGCGCTTCAGCTTCACGCGCAGGATCACCGCCTGGATTTCGTCGAGCCGCGAGTTGTAACCCAGCACATGATGGTGGTAGCGCACGCGCGAACCGTGGCCGGCCAGCACGCGCAGTTCCGCCGCCAGCCGCTCGTCGTCGGTGATCATCAGGCCGCCGTCGCCGAAGGCCGAGAGGTTTTTCGAGGGATAGAACGAGGTGCAGCCGATATCGCCATAGGCGCCCGACTTGCGTCCTGCGTAGTCGGCGCCGAAGGACTGCGCGGCATCCTCGATGAGTTTCAATCCATGCTTGTCGCACAGGGCCTTCAGCGGCGCGAGCTGCACCGGCTGGCCGAACAGATGCACCGGCACGATGGCTTTTGTGTGCGGCGTGATCGCGGCCTCGATCTGGTCCAGGTCGAGGTTGAACGTGCGCGGATCGATATCGACGAACACCGGTTTGGCGCCGCACATGAGCACGGTCGAGGCGGTGGCGACGAAGGTGAAGGCCGTGGTGATGACTTCATCGCCCGGCCCGAGGCCGATGGCGCGCAGGGCGATCAGCAGCGCGTCGGTGCCGGAGGCGCAGGCGATCGCGTGCCTGACACCGGCATAGGCAGCGGCTTCGGCCTCGAAAGCCTTGACGTTGGGACCGTTGATGTACTGGCAGGCCGCCAGGGCTTCGCACACGGCCGGTTCGATTTCATCGCGCAGCAGCGCGTATTCGGCCTTGAGATCGAGCATTGGAATGTTCATGGGGAGGCTTTCAGGGCAGGGGGTTGCGGCGTGCGGCGATCATGCGGTCGATCTCCAGCGCGAGTGCCAGCGCGTCGCGACCCTCGCGGCCGCTGACGATTGGCCTGGTGCCGTTCTTCACGGCGTCGACAAAAGCCTGGATCTCCGTCATCAGCGCATCGCCGGGTGCTTGCTGAAAGGTCTCGCTGTCGATCGGCAACTGATCCGCAGCAAGCTCCTCGAGCGGCCCTTCGCGCTTCCTGCTGATGACGACGCGGCGCTCGCCGAAATCGACCGAGATGTATTCGTGGTGCTGGAACACGCGCAGGCGGCGCAGGCTGGCGGTCGAGGTGCGGCTGGCAGTCAGGTTGGCGACGCAGCCGTTGGCGAACTCGATGCGTGCGTTGGCGATGTCGATGCCGTCGGTCAGCACCGAAACGCCGCAGGCGCGCAGGTCGGTGACCGGGCTGCCGACCAGCGGCAGGATCAGGTCGAGATCGTGGATCATCAGGTCGAGCACCACCGAAACGTCGATGCCGCGCGCCTTGAACGGCGCCATGCGATGCGCTTCGATGAACACCGGCTGCTTGATCCTGTCCTTCACCGCAAGCCACGCCGGATTGAACCGCTCCAGATGGCCGACCTGCAACACGAGATGCTTCGCATCAGCCAGCGCAATCAGTTCGTCGGCCTGCGCCACGGTGACGGTGATCGGCTTTTCCGCCAGCACATGGACGCCGGCGGCGAGGCAATCGCGCGCCACGACGTGATGCGTTTCGGTGGTGCTGGCCACCGAAACCAGATCGACCCGGGCGCCTTTGGAGCCGGTGACGTCGAGCAGCTCGCGGTAGTCGGTGAAAGCTGCCACGCCAAGTTCCTGCGCCACGCGCTGCGCGGTTTCCGGATGGGCGTCCACCACGCCGACCAGTTCCACATCGCCGTTCACAGCCCTGAGCGCAGCATACTTCTGGGCATGAAAGCGGCCCAGATAGCCAACGCCGATTACGGCGGCACGGAGCTTTTTGGTAACTACGGCCGCTGCGCTCAACGCCGATACATCCGGCGTTAGCCTGCTCTGAAACTTGGTATTCATGGCGGGAAAATCGGAGGAATGGTCCGGGGAGCAGACAGTAGGCGATAATTCTACTTGCTTTGCTTCCGGCATAAACCCAGCGGCCGCGAGCGAGCCTTCTCTGCAAAGCATTCCTGGTCCCGTCCATTCTTCGATGTCGTCCCTGTTCCTCATTATTTTCAAGGCGCTGGCCTGTTTGCCCCTGCCGCTGCTGCATAACCTCGGCGCGCTCGTCGGCTGGCTGGCATGGCTGCTGTCGCCCGCCTACCGGCGCAACTTTGCCGTCCATATCGAACAGGCCGCAATGACAGAAGCAAAGTCGGCGGCGATTGCCGAGGCGGGCAAGGCGCTGCTGGAGCTGCCGAAAATATGGCTGCGACCACAGGACGAGGTGATCGAACGCGTGGTCAAGGTTTCCGGCTGGGAACTGGTCGAAAGCGGCTGGTCGGCCGGGCGCGGCATTCTGTTTCTGACCCTGCATCTGGGTTGCTTCGAGATCGCCGCCCAGTATTGCGCGGCAAAGAAACCGCTGACCGTGCTCTACCGGCGGCCCAAAAAGGACTGGCTGGCACCCCTGATCGAAGCGGGGCGCGGTGCGAATCTCAGGCTGGCGCCGGCCGATCTGTCCGGCGTGCGGCGCCTGTTGAAGGCGCTGAAGAACGGCGAAGCCGTCGGCATGCTGCCCGACCAGGTGCCCGGCAAGGGCGAAGGTGCCTGGGTGCCCTTTTTCGGTCGCCCGGCCTACACCATGACGCTGGCCGCGCGACTCGCCGAGACGGGGGCCACGGTGCTGCTGGCCTATGCCGAGCGCCTGCATTACGGCGCCGGCTTCCACTTCAAGGTGCTTCCCCTGTCGGCGCCGCTCACGGGCGATCTCATGCAGCGCACGGCACAGATCAACCGGGAGATCGAAGGCCTGATCCGGCTCTGCCCGCAGCAGTACCTGTGGGGCTACAACCGCTACAAGGAACCGCGGGGCGCAGGGACGCCGCCGGGAGACACGACCATTACCGCCAACCCTCCGGAATTGAATCAACCCTCGAATTAGCCTTGCTGCGAGGGTAACCTATGTGTTACTATTGATCCGTGACTATCAAGGTTCAGGAATATCTGCGCGCCGATGGCTCGAACCCCTACAAGGCATGGTTCGACAGCCTGGGCGCTCAAGCTGCCGCAAAGCTCGTGACGGCAAAGCTGCGACTGGAGCTTGGCAATACATCACGCGTGAAATGGTTTGGCGGGATCGGTGAGTACGTCATCGATTGGGGGCCAGGTTACCGAATCTACCTGGCGCGAGACGGCGAAGCGCTCATCATCCTGTTTGGTGGCGGCACGAAACGCGGTCAACAAAAAGATATCGGCCAGGCCAAAGCCTTGCATGCCGAATACAAGGAACGGAAGAAAATCCTGGTCGCAGAGAAGAAAGGAAGGCGGTGAACCCATGGCATTGACTCGCAACTTCAAACAAACCGTGATTGAGCGCGTCGAGACTGACCCTCAATTTGCCAAGGCGCTTCTCGATGAAGCGGCAACGCTGTTTCTGAGCGGCGAGCCGGAAACCGCAAGGCTCATTCTGCGCGATCTGGTCAACGCCACGATCGGCTTCGAACAGCTTGCCGAGATGACCGATAAACCAAGCAAGAGTTTGCATCGCATGCTGTCGCCGAGAGGGAACCCGAGCATGGACAACCTCGCGGCGATTTTCGGTGCCGTGCGCCACTGGCTCAAGGTCGCCTTCGAAGTTCATACCATCGAGGCAGCGTGATTCGAAAGAGGAACGCTGATGGCTATGACACCCAAGAGCATTCGTTCCCACTTGGCTCCATACTCGATTTTTCCAAGCGAAGAACAACCATTGCACACGCATTTGCTTCCGCTCTTGCACCATCTGAGGAATTCGACCAAGAGAAGGTGGAAGCTGCTTTGAATGCACTTGGGCAGAAGAACTTGCAGTTGCTGACGTGTATCTATTGCGGGAACCTCGCTCAGACTTGGGATCATTTGGAAAACCTGGTTAGAGAGGGAGAGCTAAATGGCTACGGACACCAGCTTGGCAACCTTGTCCCTTGTTGTCGTGATTGCAACTCGGAGAAAGGCGGGAAGCCGTTTCGAGACTATGTGAGCACGTTGAACCTCTCCCCAGCCGAACAAGCCGACCTCATTACCCGCCTGGAAAAACATCTTTCGTTGGCCACGCCAATCAATACGTCAGATCTGGAATTTGAAAGCAAGGATGCCCTCGACCAATTCAATGCCATACGAGCGCAAATATTGAAGCTCATGGAAGAGGCCGACAGGTTTGCTCAAATACTCCGAGAGAAAAGCAATGGCTGACTTCCCGACTGATCGCCTGGGATGGAAATCGAGCATGTGCGGTTGTTGCCCATGCGTAGCAGGCTAACATGACCCGCCTCCTTCTCGCATTGATGTGGCTGCTGCACTGGCTGCCGCTGCCGGTATTGGCCGTCTTCGGCCGCGCCCTGGGACTGGTGTTCTATGCACTGGTGCGCGAACGGCGACAGTCGACACTGACCAACCTCGGCCTGTGTTTTCCGCACTTGTCGCCGGCCGAAAAGTCGGCGCTGGCAAAACGCCACTTGATGACCATCGGTCGCGGCCTGCTTGAACTGGGGGTGTGGTGGTGGGCTTCGCCGCAACGCATCCGGCGCCTGGTGACCATCGAACACGCGGAACGCCTGGCCGTCCGCGACGGCCGGCCGCTGATCCTGTTCGCGTCCCACTTCGCCGGGCTGGAAGCCGGCGGCATCCGCCTCGGCATGGAGTTCGAGATGGTGACGGTCTACGCCCAGGCGAAAGACCCTGTCTTCGAGCGCGCCATGCGCCGCGGCTGCGAGCGCTTCGGGACCGAGCTGATCTCGCGCCGCGAAGGCCTGAGAAAAGTGCTGCGCCCCTTGCGCGCGGGAACGCCCTTCTACTATTTTCCGGATATGGATTACGGCCGCAAGGAATCGATTTTCGTGCCTTTTTTCGGCGTTCCGGCGGCCACCATCACCGGACTGTCAAGGTTGGCGAAAGCCACTGGCGCCACCGTGTTGCCGGTCATCACGCGCATGGTGGGCAATGGCTACGTCGTCAGCATCGGCGAGCCGTGGCAGCAGTTTCCGACGCAGGATGTGGTGGCCGATACGCGGCGCATGAATGCCTTCCTCGAAACCGAGATCATGAAGTCGCCGGAGCAGTACTTCTGGTTGCACAAGCGCTTCAAGACACGGCCGCTGGGCGAAAAAGGGGTTTATTGACCCCTCAATTGCCAGAAGTCGGCGCTGGCGCTACGGCGTATCCTTCCTCCATGCGAATCCGCTTCACCAAGATGCACGGCCTCGGCAACGATTTCGTCGTGCTCGACGCGATCAACCAGAACTTCGTGCCGACGCCGGCCCAGGCGCGCTTTCTCGCCGACCGCCACTTCGGCATCGGCTGCGACCAGGTCCTGGTGGTCGAGCGCGCCACGACGCCCGGCGTCGATTTCCGCTACCGCATTTTCAATGCCGATGGCGGCGAGGTGGAGCAATGCGGCAACGGCGCGCGCTGCTTCGTGCGCTTCGTGCATGAGCAGGGACTGACGGACAAGCGCGAGATTCGCGTCGAGACGCAGGGCGGCATGATCACGCCGCGACTGGAGGCCGACGGCCAGGTGACGGTGGATATGGGCGCGCCGCGCTTCCTGCCGACCGAGATTCCCTTCGCTGCCGCAGGCGACGCCATTGTGCACGCGCTCGACGTGGGCGGCGAGCGGATCGACATCAGCGTGGTCTCGATGGGCAACCCGCATGCGGTGCAGGTAGTGGTCGATGTCGATGCGGCACCGGTCGCCCGGCTCGGCCCGCTGATCGAATCGCATCCGCGCTTTCCGCGCCGGGTCAATGCCGGCTTCATGCAGGTGGTCGACCGTCACGCCATCCGCCTGCGGGTGTATGAGCGCGGCGCCGGCGAAACCCTGGCCTGCGGTAGCGGTGCCTGCGCCGCCGCGGTGGCCGGCATCCGCCGCGGCCTGCTGGATTCGCCGGTGCGCGTCGCCACGCGCGGCGGCGAGCTGTCGATCGCCTGGACCGGCAGCGCAGGCAACAAGCTCCATCCGGTCATGATGACCGGCCCCGCCACGACGGTATTCAGCGCCGAAATAGAAATCCCGAACAACCTCACATGAGACCTGCCATGAAATCAGAAGACATCGCCCGCTACCTCCAGGATCACCCCGAATTCTTTGAGCAATATGCCGATCTGCTGAGCCTGGTGACCCTGCCCGATCCGCACAGCGGGCGCGCCATCTCGATCACCGAGAAGCAGCTTGTAAACCTGCGCGACAAGGTGCGCGCGCTCGAAGCCAAACTGGTCGAGCTGATCGGCTTCGGCGAAGAGAACGACGCCATATCCGGCAAGGTGCACAGTCTTGCCGTAGCCCTGATCGCGGCCATGGACCAGGCGGGCGTGATGCGCGTCCTGTATTCGCATCTGGGCGGCGCCTTTGCCGTGCCGCATGTGACGCTGCGCCTGTGGGGTAACGAGCAGGGCGACGGCCACGAGTTCGAACCGGTAACGGATGCCGTCAAGGCTCTCGCTTCCAACCTGCATAAGCCTTACTGCGGGGCCGTAACCGGGCAGGAATCGCTGGCCTGGTTTGGCGAACCGGCAACGCACTTGCGCTCGATGACGCAGATCGCGCTGCGCGAACCCGGCGGCACCTGCTTCGGCCTGCTGGTGATGGCCAGCGAGGAGACGCACCGCTTCTACCCGGAACTCGGCACGCTGTACCTGGAACGCATCGGCGAAATGGCCGCGGCCGCATTGCTGCGGGTCACCCCCTGACCGTTGTGGTCCCCCGCGCTCGCAAAACCGGCTCGCTGCCCCCCGCGGGGGCGGATATTTCCCTGGAGACGGCTCTGCGGGAAATGGCCGACAGTTCGGTCGAGCAATTTCTCACCGAGCTGGCCATCCAGCGCGGCGCCAGCCCGCATACGCTCGACGCCTACCGTCGCGACCTCGCGCGCCTGACGGCGCTGGCGGCCGGAGTCGGGCTGACGGCGCTGGCGGCCGGAGTCGGGCTGACGGCGCTGAAACCCGTACAACTGCGCCGCGGCCTGATGGCTTTGCACGCCCAGGCACTGGCGCCGCGCTCCATTGCCCGCACCCTGTCGGCCTGGCGCAGCTATTACGCGTGGCTGGCGCGACGCGGCGCCATCGCGCTGAATCCCGCCGACGGCCTGCGCGCACCAAAGCGCCCGCACGCCCTGCCCAAGGCGCTGGGCATCGACCAGACGGCCGCCCTGCTCGACCGGCCGGCGGCCGATCCGCTCACGGGTTTGGAAAACGGGCCGCTGCAATTGCGCGATGCCGCGATGTTCGAACTGCTGTATTCCTCCGGCCTGCGCCTGGCCGAACTGGTGAGCCTCGACTGGCCCGGCGGCCTCGACCTGGCTGGCGGCGAGGTCACCGTCACCGGCAAGCGGAAGAAGACCCGCACGGTGCCGGTCGGCGACAAGGCGCGTGCCGCCCTGGAGGCGTGGCTGGCCGTGCGCCCGCAATTCGAGCGCGGCGCCCAGGCGGCGCTGTTCCTCGGCCGCAACGGCACCCGGCTGACGCCGCGCCAGGTGCAGGGCCGCCTGGCCCTGTGGGCGCAGCGGCAGGGCGTCGGCGTGCATGTACATCCGCACATGCTGCGCCACTCCTTCGCCTCGCACCTGCTGCAGTCCTCCGGCGACCTGCGCGCGGTGCAGGAAATGCTCGGCCACGCCAGCATCGCCGCGACGCAGATCTATACCCATCTGGACTTTCAGCATCTGGCGAAGGTCTACGA
>JANMTA010000452.1:0-1896 GCA_031389965.1 Betaproteobacteria bacterium | reverse complement strand
GAGGAAAAGGCCCGCCGCGAAGCCGAGGAAAAGGGCAGGCTCGAACAGGAGGAGCGCGACCGCGAGGCCATCCGGGAGCGAATCCAGCTAAGAGGCGAAAAGCGGCGACGCATGATCCTGCCGCTGGTTTTTGGCCTGCTGTTGCCGCTGGCGGCAGCCATACTGCTGCTCCAGGTCCTTTCCTTCGACGGCAAGCGGGTCGAGTTCGAAAAGGCAGCGGCCGAGGCGTTAGGCGTTCCCGTAAAAGTGGGTAGTGCCAAGCTCGGCGTTCTTGCGGGGCCGCAATGGCTGATGAACGATGTCGCGATCGGTGCCGATGGGCAAACAGCGAAGATCGCGCGGGTCAGGCTGGGCATGTCCTTGTTTGGCGTTTTCGGCGCACCGCTGCGCTTCGAATCGATTCATCTCGAGGCCCCCCAGCTACCGCCTGCGATGGCCTTGAAACTGCTGGGACAGGCCGCCGACTCCGCGCGGCTCAAGTCCGGTGAAATCCGGGTGAGCGGCCTGACATTCGACGCCGACCAAAAGAACATGCCCGCGCTCGATATGCGCGCCACGTTCGACGACGGCCGCCTGACGAAAATCTCTGGGCAGGGCGAAAACCCGGACGCGGGAAAGTTCACTCTGGTCATGAACCGGGAAGAAAAATGGCACCTCACGCTCAGCGCAGCACAAGCACGCTGGCTGGTCGGCACCAACCTGCATCTGACAAACGTCACACTCAAGGGTGACCTCGCGGCGGAAGGCTTGCAGATCACGGAATTCTCCGCGGCTCTGCCCTCCGGCGACCTCGCCGGCAGCGGCAAACTCGGCTGGCAGGACGGCTGGCGAGTCAACGCCAAGCTCGAAGGCAAGCGCATCGATGCCACCAAGCTGGCTCCGGCCTGGGTCCAGGAAGGCAGTGTCGCCGGCACCGCCCTGATGTTCGCCGAGTCGGCGCAACTCGGCGAACTGTTTTCCCGTCCCAAGTTAAGCGGCAGTTTCAGCATCGGCCGGGGTTCGCTGGGTGGCATAGATCTCGACAAGGTGCTGCAAGATCGCGGCCAGGGCGAACAGTCCCGCTTTGAATCCTTGAACGGCGCATTCTCGGTCGACTCCGGGCGCGTCGAATTGTCGGAACTCAAGCTCGCCGCACAGGAACTCAGCGCCACAGGTTCGCTGAGCTTCGACGCCAGTCGCAACGCCAGCGGTCGTCTTGCCGTCGAGGCCAAATCCGGCGGCGTGCGCCGCACGGTGAACCTTCGACTGTCGGGATCGCTCGCCGCGCCACGCTATCAGCGTTGATCCTCGGCGCCGATTCGTTGTACGCGGTCGCCGCCGGACCGGGTCTCTTGCCGACGACTTGGTCTTGGCAGACAATGCAATACCGATTGGAGGCCTCCCATGCCCGCGCACTTTCTTGCCACGCTGCCGAACTTTCTCGCCTACCTCGGCGCCGCCATCGTGCTGCTGGTCGCCTTCGTCGCGATCTATCTTTACGTCACGCCCTACGACGAAATCCATCTGATCCGCAGCAACAACACGGCAGCGGCGATTTCGCTTTCCGGCGCCATCCTCGGTTTTGCCCTGCCGATTGCCAACGTCATCGCCCACAGCGACACGCTGCTCGATCTCGCGGTGTGGGGAGTGATCGCCGGCATCGTGCAATTGCTGGCCTGGGCCGTGGCGCGCGTGGCGCTGCCAACCCTGCGGGAAGACATCGCCGCCGGACGCGTGGCGCCGGCCACCTTCGTTGCCGCACTATCGCTGACGGTCGGCCTGCTCAATGCCGCCTGCATGACTTATTGAATTTCACCGGGGAGACACGCTCATGGCACTCATGGATTTCATCAAGAAACAGTTCATCGACATCATCCAGTGGACCGAGGACGATGGCGAGACCATGGCCTGGCGCTT
>JANMTA010000444.1:0-2786 GCA_031389965.1 Betaproteobacteria bacterium | reverse complement strand
GGGGCCGAGGGTTACTTTAACGGCGTCGGCGAGGATATTGACACCACGAACCATACGTTGACGCGCGGAGTCGCCAAATTGAACTTCTTTAGCTGCCATTTTCTATATCTCCTTAAATTCTGTGGTGATTAGAGCTCAACTTCGCCCATGATGTCTTCTTCACGCATGACCAGCAGCTCGTCGCCATCGACCTTGACGGTCTGGCCGGAGTACTTGCCGAACAAAACGCGGTCGCCCACCTTGAGCGACATCGGGCGAACCTTGCCGTCGTCCTGGATCTTGCCGGAGCCGACGGACAGGACTTCACCCTGATCAGGCTTCTCGGCGGCGTTGTCGGGAATGACGATTCCGGAAGCGGTTTTCTTCTCTTCTTCGAGACGCTTGACGATAACGCGGTCATGCAAAGGACGAATTTTCATGGGATTGATCTCCTCTAAACTGGGTTGAAACAGAAAAAAGCCGCTGCGGCCGGGCCGCAGGTCTGAGTCGGGCGAGGGCTAAATTATTAGCACTCATCGCCAACGAGTGCTAATAATAGGGCCAAAAACCCCAATCTTCAAGAGGGCTGACAAGAAATATATCGGCTTCGCCCGAGCCGGACACAATCTGGAGCGCGGAAAATTTCCCTAGGCGGCAGGAGGAACTTCGCGCTTGCTGCCGTCCTCGTTGATCGCGACATAGGTCAGTTGCGCCTCGGTGACCTTGACCACCACGGGATTGGCCGGATGGCGCTCGGCGAAGACCTGGACATCGACGGTGATCGAGGTGCGGCCGACCTTCACCACCTCGGCGTAGAAGCTGACGATGTCGCCGACCGAGATCGGCTGCTTGAACAGAAAGGACTGCACCGCGACCGTGGCGACGCGGCCGCGCGCCAGGCGTATGGCGGGGATGGCGCCGGCGACGTCGGCCTGGGCCATGACCCAGCCGCCGAAGATGTCGCCGTTGGGGTTCATGTCGGCCGGCATCGGCACCACCCGCAGCACCGGCTCGCGGCCCGGCATGAGCACACCCTGGTGAGGCATCAGCGTTCTCCGCACTTCAAGTAGTTCATCGGACCGCCAGTATAGGGCGCAAAGCCGGTGCCGAAAATCACCCCGGCGTCGGCCAGTTCGGCATCGGCGACGACACCGTCCTTCACCAGGCGTTGGGTGGCGTCGAGCAGGGGTTTCAGCATGCGTTCCGCGAGCGCAGGATTCGCCGTATCGCCAGCGCCGACTTTCTGCGCCTTGCCATCGACCCATTTGTAGAAGCCCTGGCCGGATTTCTTGCCGAGCTTGCCGGCCTCGAACAGTTCGACCAGCTTCCGCGGCGGCTCGGCGTCGCCGACCAGTTGCTTGCCGGCATGCACCGCGACGTCGAGGCCCACGGTGTCGGCCAGTTCGATCGGCCCCATCGGCATGCCAAAGGCGACCATCGCGGCATCGATGGTTTCCGGCGCGATGCCTTCATCGACGCAGCGCATGGCCTCGTGCATGTAGGGCGCGAGCACGGCATTGACCAGGAAGCCCGGCGCGTCCTTCACCGGCAACGGCAGCTTGTCGATCTTGCGCACGAAGGCCGCCGCCTTCTGCGCCACCTCGGGGGCGGTTCTATCGCCGGCCACCACCTCGACCAGCGGCATCATCGCCACCGGGTTGAAGAAGTGGATGCCGACCAGGCGCGAAGGGTCCCTGAATTTCGCCGCGATGTCGGCCAGCTTGAGCGAGGAGGTGTTCGAGGCGATCACGGCATCGGGTTTGGCACGCGCCTCGATGTCGGCGAACAGCGCCTGCTTGGCTGCCAGGTTTTCGAAAATGGCCTCGATGATGACGTCGGCCTGGCGCACGCCATCCCCCTTCGGGTCGGCGATCAGGCGGTCGAGCGCGAAGCGGGCGAGCTTCTTGTCGCGCAGCTTCTTTTCGAAGAACTTCGCGGCGCGGCCGACAGCCGGCGCGATGCGCTCCACCGACTGGTCCTGCAGCGTCACCGTCATGCCGCGCAGCACGCACCAGGCAGCGATGTCGCCGCCCATGACGCCGGCACCGACGACATGCACGCGCTGCGGCGCAAACGCCTTCCCGGTTTGACCACTGAGCTTGCCGAAACCCTTGAGCCGGTCCTGCAGGAAGAAGACGCGGATCAGGTTGCGCGTGGTCGAGGAATTGATCAGGGCATCGATCGAGGTCGGCCGCTCGGCCGGCACCGCCAGCGTGTTGCCGCCGTAGTTCTGCCACTGGTCGATGATGGCGTAAGGCGCCGGGTAGTATTCCTGGCGCGCGCGCTTTGTCACCTGTTTTCGCGCGCCACTGGCAACGAAACCCTTCAACGGTCCGTTCATCAGATTCTGCATGAACGGGAGCCGGGTCTGGCGCGGCGGCTTGCCGGACAGCACCAGCATGCGCGCAGCGTTTTCCATGACGCGCGGCGGCACGCATTCGTCGGCGAGGCCCATGTTCTTCGCACGTCTGGCGTCGATGTTTTTGCCGGTCAGCATCATGTCCAGCGCCGCCGCCGGACCGACGATCTGCGGCAGGCGCAGCATGCCGCCCCAGCCGGGAACGATGCCGAGCATGACCTCGGGCAGCGCGAACTTGGTGCCAGGCTCGTCGACCGCGATGCGGTAGCGGCAAGCCAGCGCCAGCTCGGTGCCGCCGCCCATGCAGTGGCCGCGCACCAGCGCCAGCGTCGGGTAGCTGACGGCGGCGAGGCGGTTGTAGGCATCCCAGCCGCGCTGGACCAGAGCCCGCGCCTTCTGCGGCGTGTCGGCCGTGGTGAATTCCTCGATGTTGGCGCCGGCGATGAAA
>JANMTA010000427.1:0-9270 GCA_031389965.1 Betaproteobacteria bacterium | reverse complement strand
ACCTGGCGCCCTCGGGCCATCACCTACCGGTGCTGCGCTACGTTCATCCCGACATCTTCGCCATGTATGCGCGCGAAGCCTCGGCGATGGGCTTCACGCACGCCGCCTCGGCACCGCTGGTGCGCTCCAGCTACCACGCCGACCTGCAGGCGCACGGCGCCGGAGTTGCCGGTACCTGACAGTCGGCGCCGGTAGTACGGCGACTATCCTGGGTCAACCATCCTGGCCGCCGCGGACAATGAAACGGCGCAGGCACGCACCCGGCGCATCAACTGTCCGACGATCAGCCCCGCTGCCAGGGTGGCGAGCAGGTGCTTCAGCGTATGGCCGCTGGCGGCGCCCAGCACGGCCGCGATTTCGTGATCGTTGAGCTCGGCGAACTTGGCGACGACATACAGTGCCAGGGCGCCGCCGAAGGCCAGTCGGTCGGCGCCGGGTGCCTTGTGAATCCACTGCCAGAGTGGGATCAGCAGGATGGGCCCGGCCTGCAGCAGCAGGTAGGGCCGCAAGTCGCCGATGCCGGACAGGTCGGTGAAATACCACCAGGCGACACTGAGGACGGCGACTAGCGCGAGCCATGCGGCGAGTTTGCTGCTTTCCCGCTGCTGGACGTCGCCCCAAACGCCGGCCAGCAGGCCGCCGCAGGCCAGGGCGATCGGCAGGCGGTCCCAGACCAGGCGGGCATTGTCCGGCGCAAGGTGGTACCAGGACGAGCCGAGGGCGGTCAGGAACAACCCGATCAGGAACAGGCGGTACCCGGCCCGGCCCGGGCGGATATCGGGATGCCCGGTTGCCGGCGCGAGTTTGATCCAGCCCCAAATCGCCACCAGGGCAAAGCCGAGGTTGGAGATCACATCGGCGAAATGCGGAATGCCGAATACAACTTTCTGGTCGGCGAAGTCGTGATAGCCGGCCGGCTGGGCGATGGGACCGTGGACCAGGGCGGCGGCGGCCAGCAGTACGGTTACGAGCAGTGGAAGATGGTGGTGCAGGGGTTTCATGGGGTTCTCCTGAGTGAAAAACGCTCTCAGAATCCGTCCGGCCTGCTGCAAGGTAAACCGAAAACGGAAAAGATGCAGCACCTGCGACGAAAGGTATCGGCCGCCGATACCGGTTCGTCCGTGCGACGGGTGACGGAGGGCGGGGCAAATGCAATAATGCCGGACAACAAACCCGACTCCCGCTCATCGAAATCTGCCAAGGACTTCTGACATGCGCTCGACACTTTCGCTTATCGCCGGCCTGCTGCTGGCCACCTCCGCCCAGGCCATCGGCCTTGCAGACATTTCCGGCAAGGACGCCAGCGGCGGCCTCAAGGAAGCCCTGACACAAGGCGCCGGCAAGGCAGTGGCTCTGCTGGGCAAGAAGGACGGATTTCTGGGTAATCCGAAAGTGAAGATTCCCCTGCCGGAAAGCGTGCAGAAGGTTGAGGGCCTGATGCGGGGATTGGGCATGGGCAAGAAGGCCGACGAACTGATTACCGCCATGAACCGCGCCGCCGAAGCGGCGGTACCGGAGGCCAAGACCTTGCTGGTGAATTCGATCAAGCAGATGTCGGTGGAGGACGCCAAGGGCATTTTGACGGGCGGCGAGGATTCGGCGACTAAGTATTTCCGCCGTACCACCTCCGGCCCCCTGACCGAGAAATTCAAACCCATGGTGAAGGCTGCCATGGCCAAGGTCAATGTGGCAAAGAAGTACGACCAGTTCGCCGGCAAGGCGGCCACCTATGGCCTGGTGCGCGAGGAGGATGCGCATCTCGAAAACTACGTGACGCAAAAAACGCTGGATGGCCTGTACCTGATGATGGCCGAAGAGGAAAAGGCGATCCGCAAGAATCCGCTCGGTGCGGCCGGCACGATGGCGCAGAAGGTTTTCGGCGCGCTGAAGTAGGCGCAAGTAGGCGCAACCCCGGGCAGCGTCCGCCCGCAAACCAAAAGTCGGCGCTGACGGAACGGCGCCGCAGGCATTCATTCCATGGTCAAACTCAACGCGGCCCAACTTGAGGCCGTGCATCACCTCGACAGCCCGCTGCTGGTGCTGGCCGGAGCCGGCTCGGGCAAGACGCGCGTCATCACGCACAAGATCGCCTGGCTGGTCGACGACTACGGCGTCAAGCCGACGCAGATCGCCGCGATCACCTTCACCAACAAGGCGGCGAAGGAAATGAAGGAGCGCGTCGGCAAGCTGATCGGCGCCCGTGCCGAAGGCGTCATCGTCAGCACCTTTCACGCCCTCGGCGTGCGCATCCTGCGCCAGGAGGCGGCCAAGGTCGGCTTGAAGCCGGGCTTTTCGATCCTCGACGCGGCCGACACCACCGCGCTGTTCCAGGAGCTCGCCGGCAATGTCGACAAGAGTCGTCTGCGCGCGCTGCAGTCGCGCATTTCGCTGTGGAAGAACCAGCTGACCGAACCGGCGGCGGCGGCGCAGGATGCGGCGGACGAGATCGAAGCCGCCGCGGCGCAGCTCTATGTCGACTACGAACGCACCCTGCGCGCCTACCAGGCGGTGGACTTCGACGATCTGCTGCGCCTGCCGGTCAAGCTTTTCAGCGAACACGACGAGGTCGCGCAGCGCTGGCGCAGCCGGCTCTGGCATGTGCTGGTGGACGAATACCAGGACACCAATCGCGCCCAGTACCGCCTGTTGCAACTGCTGACGCAGGGCCGCGATTCCTTCACCGCGGTGGGCGACGACGACCAGTCGATCTATGCCTGGCGCGGCGCCGACAGCGAAAACCTGCGCCTCCTGAAGGATGACTACCCAAGTCTGAAGGTGGTCAAGCTGGAGCAGAACTACCGCTCCACCGCGCGCATCCTGCAGGTTGCCAACACGCTGATCGCCAACAACCCCAAGCTTTTCGAAAAAAAGCTGTGGTCCGAACACGGCCAGGGCGATGCGATCCACATCCAGACCTGCCGCGACGGCGAGCACGAGGCGGAGTGGGTCGGCTCGCGCCTCGCGGCCCATCGCTTCGAGCGACGCACGAAATTTTCCGACTACGCCATCCTCTACCGCGGCAACCACCAGGCGCGCGTCATCGAGCAGCAGTTGCGCGCGCAACGGATTCCCTATGTCATCTCCGGCGGCCAATCCTTCTTCGATCGCGCCGAGATCAAGGACATCACCTGCTATCTGCGCCTGCTGGCCAACCAGGCCGACGACCCGGCCTTCATCCGCGCCGTGACCACACCCAAACGCGGCATCGGCGGCACCACGCTGGAAGGACTCGGCCGCGCCGCCGGGCGCAGCCAGCAGAGCCTGTTCGCCAGCATTTACGCGCCGGGACTGGAGGCCGAGCTCAACGCCAAGCAACGCACCTCGCTGCGCGAGTTCGGCGACTTCATCGGGCGCATCGAAGCGCGCGCCGCGAAGGAGCCGGCCGGCCGGGTACTCAACGACCTGATCGACGCGATCGGCTACCAGAGCTGGCTGTTCCAATCGTCGGAAGCGCGCGAGGCCGAAACCAAATGGGCCAACGTCTGCGACTTCGTCGAGTGGCTGGGCAGGAAGGGCGAGGAGGAAGGCAGGAACCTGCTCGAACTGGCCCAGTCCGTGGCGCTGCTGTCGATGCTGGACAAGGACCAAGGCGAGCAGGATGCCGTACAGCTCGCCACCCTGCACGCGGCCAAGGGCCTGGAATTTCGCCATGTGTTTCTGGTCGGCGTCGAGGAAGGCCTGCTGCCGCATCGCGACTCGCTCGATCCCGCCAAACTGGAAGAGGAGCGCCGCCTGATGTATGTCGGCATCACGCGCGCGCAGGCCAGCCTGACGGTGACCTGGTGCGAGCGACGCAAGCAGGGCCGTGACTGGATGCCGCGCGAACCGTCGCGCTTCATCGCCGAAATGGGCGAGGTGGCGCAGAAAGCCCTGGCGCAGGGGAACACCGTGCCGGACGCCGGTACCGCGCGCGCCAAGGCCAGCGCCCTGCGCGCCATGCTGGCCGGCAAGCCCGCGTAATCCCGCCAGGGGATACCGTCCGCGCCTCTCGCGCGGACATAACGACAAAGGGACCGCAGCGGTCCCTTTGTTTGCCATGGAGCCGCGTCCTTACTTGGCGGCGGGTTCCTTGAGGCTGCCGCCCGACTTGTTGGCGATATAGACAATGGCGCGCGCCAGCTCGACGTCGTTGGCATCCGATCCGCCCCTGGGCGGCATGGCGTTCTTGCCGGTGATCGCCGACTTCATCAGGCCATCCAGGCCGAGCGCGATGCGCGGCGCCCAGGCGGCCTTGTCGCCGGTCTTGGGGGCGTCAGCCACGCCAGCCTCATGACAGGCGCCGCAGATGGCCTTGTAGAGTTGCTCGCCGCTGCGACTGCCGGCCGCGGCGGGGGCAGCTGCGGCGAGTTCGACGCGGGCCACAGGAGCGATACGCTTGTTGGCGGATTCGTCGTCGCCCTTGGGACGGCCACCCATGGCGAACACGGAAACGGAGAGTAGCAGCGCACTCGCCGCGGCGAGCGTTCGGATATTCAAATGGACCATGGCAGCCTTCCCGGGATAGTCGGACAGAGCGCGCGATTATAGCGGATTCACCCGCCCCGCAATGGACGCCACCGGCTGAACGGGTTATGCTTCGCCCCCTCGCGCGCTCGCAGCTCAATGGATAGAGTACTGGCCTCCGAAAGGGGTCATCCGAGAATACCGCGTTAAAATGAATACTGCTCTCACTTAGTCGCAACGACTAATCCGCGCTCGTAGCTCAATGGATAGAGTACTGGCCTCCGAAGCCAGGGGTTGTGGGTTCGATCCCCGCCGAGCGCACCACCACCTGTTTTATAAGGTATTTTCCATTCTCCAGTTTGTTTGCGTCTCTGGATTGCCTATTTGTCATAAATGGCCAGGGGTCAATCTGCGTTCGAAAATCATCCGGGTTGGTCACGAGGAGCAGGGGTCACTCGAGCTTCGTCGAAAAATTCCGTGCCCATTTCGTGCCCGCAAATTTCAATCGCGGTCACGGATATTGGAATTCGGACTACTGCTCCCGGTGCCCTTCACGGTGACCTATGAGCAGCTGAAAAGGCGGAAAAGCGACCCGTCAAAATTCTCGATATCAAGTCGTAAGCGGATTCGTACCAAACACTTCGAGATCCCTTGTCAGCAACCGAAATATTCGCTTCCAGGAACGCACTCGTCCATCGCGATTCGGGGTCGGTTGCTTTACTGCTAGCTGCGACGGGTCGTTTGTCGGCCCGAACGGTCATTGAAGGCTAGCCGCTTGAGCGGCAGCAACAATGCGTATTGCCGCCGTTCGTCAATTCACCAGAAAAAATCCGGGGTGATAAATCCGGGCGGCAGGCTATCGAAAACCGCTACTCACCCTATCGACCCATACCGGGCGTCGCCCATTGAACAGCCTATGTCCGTCAGCGCACAGATGCGCATCGCGCGGAGTATTAATCTGCAAATGCATAACGATGCGCGGTGAGGCTGCCGAAACATGCGCAAGAGGCAAACAAAATGGGTTTAGGAACGATATTGCTGGTGATTCTGGTCCTCGCCCTGCTGGGCGTGATTCCGACCTGGCCGCATAGCCGAGGATGGGGTTATGGCCCCAGCGGCGGCATTGGCCTGATTCTGACAATCGTGTTGATTCTGTTTTTGCTGGGCAAAATCTAGGTTGATTTTTCATCGCGCTGAATGTAGCGCTTACAACAGGAGCAAGTGATCATGAACAAGGACCAGGTAAAGGGTGTGGCAAGGGACGTTGCCGGCAAAGTCCAGGAAGGGGCGGGCAAGCTGGTTGGCAGCAGGGAGCAACAGGCCAAGGGGCTCTCGAAACAGGTGTCCGGGAAGGTGCAGAAAGCTGTTGGCGATGTCAAGGAGGCTGCCAAGGATTTCGCCAAGAGATAGTTCGGAAATACCTCGCCGATCGCCGCAACGATCAAACGCCCGGCGGGTCGGCGCAGGGCGGCCCGCCACGATGTCATGGGCGGGCTTCGCCATTGATACACCAACCGGAATGTCATGGCGAGACGTACGCGAAAGATTCTTTGGACCCGGTCATTCCGGCGCACGCTGAGCGCGCTGACGCGGACGGCGTTGCGCGCCGGGTCGAAGGCCGTGCGGCAGACGCTGCGCGCGGCACCCGGTGTCCGACACACTCTTGTCACCGGCAACGAGATAGTCAGCGCCCGACGTATCGGCCAACGCAAGAGGAAAGTTGTCATTCCGGTCTGGTGATTGATCCACCCTTGGCAGGCGATCAAACATCAGGCTCAGCCTCCTGATCGTGTTGGTCAAGGTCCCGACTTCGGTCGGGCGTTACGATCCCGCAGTTGCGGGTGCCGCGAAACATCCCGCAGCTCCTCCAGAATCTGCTCGCAACAGACAAGATCGAAATGCCGGTCTGTCCAGGCGCGGTAGATCAAGTCAGGAGGCGAACTCCGGACCATGAGCGCGGAGAGCAGGATATTGGTTTCGAGAATTACCTTCACCGATGTCAGGCGACGCCAGAGGCCGTACGCATCGCCCTGACTTCATCTTCGATCACGCCTTCGAGTGCATCGCTGGCCTGATCCTGATTTTGCTCCTTCAATACCTCGGCGGTCCGAGCCAGCAGCCGCCATTGAATGGCGTCCTCAACGAGCTTGGAAATGTCCCCCTTCTTCATTCCTTGCGAGCCAAGAAACGTACGCAATGAAAGATCAGTTTCCTTCGAAACCTTGATGGTCCAACGAATGGCATCAGACACACAACATCCTATGTGGATAGACGTCTATGTACCCAGTATAGATTGTGGCCAGCGCGCCTTGGGGGCGATATACAGCCTCACGTCGACATTAATACTTCAACAATATGCTGTTCTACTGTGCCGAATCGGTGGGAAAAATGAATGACGCGCAGTGAGTGTTGCTGCGCGCTCTAGATCGACCGGTCTGCGCGACCTGCACTGATCATCCTTTACCATCCCACTTGCCAGTCTGGTCGCGAATTTGCCCACGTTTTGTCCTGATTGCTAATGGACGCCGCGCATACGACAGATCCGTGCTTCCCGGAATCTTGCGGCGTTCGCGGAAGAGCACTTGTTTCGTGACGTGCTTAGTGGTGTGCTTAGCTACGGGCGAAGGCGAGCAAGGGCGCGATGTCACGTGCATCGGCGGCTTGCAGGGCGGCGATGTAGCGTTGTCGGGTTTCACTGGCATCGATCAGGCTGCGGCTGCCCCACGTAAAGCGGGGCTGGCCCAGTCGCTCGGCGAGCAGATCGGCCATCAGTCGGGCATGTCGTCCGTTTCCGTTGGGAAAGGGATGGATGGCGACCAGGCGGTGATGGAAGCGCGCGGCGATTTCATCAGGCGGATAGCTGGCGTGCTCGATCTGGAAATGGACATCGTCGAACAGCTTCTTGAGTTCGACGCCGATCGTGAGCCAGTCGACACCGATGTTCTTGTCGGATTTGCGGAACCCGCCCGCCCACTTCCAGGTTTCGCCGAACATTTGTTTGTGCAACTGGCGCAGGAAAGCCTCGTTGAGGATTTCCTTGCGCTGTTTGCGTGCCCAGTTGTCGCCTTGGGCAATGTTGAGTTGTTCCCACTCGTTCAATTCACCTTGCGTAGTGATGTGGCCAGGAATCAGGCTGGCGAGTTCGTCCGCATCAAGCGGCGTTGCGCCGGGTGGATGGTCGAACTCCATGGTCATGGGGCCGATTTCTCCCGCCCAGGCTTTTTCCACAAGGCGCGACGCGAACCCTTGAGCAGGTTCTCGGCCAGGGTGCGAGTCTGCGCCTCTACGGTCTCGCGTGAGGTGGCTTGCGCTTCCAGCGCCATGGTGTGGCTGACAGAGGTCATTTGCTGGCGCGCCAGCGCCAGGGCACGGCTTTCCAGGGTATCGCCCAGGCTCTGCTTCGGCACCAGGGCGTAGTGCAGTTCGCAGTCCAGTGCCGCGGCGGCACGGCGCAAGCTTCCCAGGCTGATGGTGTCGTCGGCCTCGGAGGTTTCCAGCCGGGTGACGGTGGAGGTGGCGACCCCCAGCCGTGCGGCCAGATGCGTGGCGGCCATGCCCAGCCCCTCGCGGATGGCCTTGATCCAGCCCGACGGTGGACGCGGCGGCAAGTCGGCGCTGCGCCAGCGGTTCAGCGTGGCGTCGAGTTGGCGGAGCTTGAGTTGAGAAAAGTTCGATTTCATGATTTTGCACCTGAATGCAAGATAACGAATCTATATTTTGCATCACAATGCAATATTAGTAAATACATTATTGTTCTATGGCGCAACTTTTATAGCTGAACCAGGCTGTCGGCGCACCACTCTAGTCGCACAGGTTTCCCGAATGGTCTGCCCGACCAATCGGACTTCCGCTCAGCTTAGCGGCCGCTGCGGGCTCTTGAACACCTGTTTCCTGTGCCAGTCGAGAAACTCGGGCTGGGGCAGGTATTCACGGCTCTGCGGCAGGATCAGGCTGGCGCCGTGATAGGCGAGGATTCTTCCTGCCGATTCGTCGCTGCCGTTGAGGTGCTGGCTGAAAACCATCTGGTAACTGGCGGGCAGGATGGTAAAGGCGCCAAGGTCGAAGACCTTGTGGTGCAGCGAGCACAAGGCGATGCCATTGGGCACGACGTCGGGTCCCCTGGCCTGGAACCACTTGATGTGCGCGGCTTCGAGGCCGATGGTCTGGCGGCCGAGGCGCAGATCGTGGCCGCAGACGCCGCAGCGGTATTGATAGGCGAGCAGCACCTTTTCGCGGAAGGCCGGATCGCGACGGCGCGCCTGTTCCTGCACTGCGGCGAGTTCGGACAAATCCGCCGGCAGGCCGACGGCGGCCAGCACGTCGGAGCGGATCGATTCGGGGAAGTGGGCGTCGACGATGCGCCGGGCGATCGTGGCGACCAGTTGTGGATCGCGTTGCAGCGCGTCTTGCAGGCCGGGCGGGAAGCCGCCACGGACGTGGTTGTCGCGCAACTCGGTGAGGGTTGGGGTGGCCGATGGCGGGCGATCAAGAATGTTCCTGGGGCCATCCAGTTGCCACAAGCCATCCGTCTGCAGATGCCAGAAAGGATGGTGGCGGGAACTGCCCGCTCCGTCCGGTCCGAACTCCACAAGCAGGGCTTTCAGGTGTGGCTCGACATCATTCCAGTCCATCGTCGCCGTGCCGCCGGCGCCGACTTTTGCGAGGGCGAACAAAACCAGCAGCGGTTTATGCACGGCGCGCTGGTCGCCGCGCTGCCAGACGCGCATGCGGTCGAATGCCTGGAGGATTTCGTCGCGCGTCACGGCCAGTATTTCGCCTTCTCCGGCAGCACCCAGCGCACGCCGCCGCGCGGGTCGGCGCTGTCGC
>JANMTA010000379.1:0-5044 GCA_031389965.1 Betaproteobacteria bacterium | reverse complement strand
CGCAGTTGAGGCAACGCTCGGCCTCGGCACAGGCCATGAAGGGATCGAAGCCCATTTCGAGTTCGAGCTTGATGTCCTTGAGGGTCTTTTCCAGCGCCTTGACCGGCACCTTCTTGCGCTCTTCCTCCGACACCTGGTTGTCGTAGCTCCACTCGTGGATGCCCATCTTCTGGCTGACGAGGTTGGTCATCGGCGGCGGACGGTCGTCCAGCTTTTTTCCACGGCAGAACAGATCAATGGAAATTGCCGCCTCGTGCCCCTGGGCCGCCGCAGTGATGATGTTCTTCGGACCGAGCGCTGCATCGCCGCCGAAAAACACCTTGGGCAGCGTCGATTGCAGCGTCGCCGGATCCAGTACCGGCATGCCCCACTTGTCGAATTCGAGGCCGATATCCGTCTCGATCCAGGGAAAGGCATTCTCCTGGCCGATGGCTACCAGCACTTCGTCGCACTCCATGAGTTCATCCGGCTCGCCGGTCGGAATCAGGCTGCGCCGGCCCTTGGCGTCGTACTCGGCACGGACCTTTTCGAACAGCACGCCCTTCAATTTGCCCTGGTCGTGCACGAACTCTTTCGGTACCAGCATGTTGAGAATGGGGATGCCTTCGTGAATCGCCTCTTCCTTCTCCCAGGGCGAGGCCTTCATTTCCTCGAAACCGCTGCGCACCACCACCTTGACATCGTCGCCGCCCATGCGGCGCGCCGAACGGCAGCAGTCCATGGCGGTATTGCCACCACCGAGGACGATGACGCGCTTCGAGATGCTCGTGGTGTGACCGAAGGCCACGTTGGCCAGCCAGTCGATGCCGATCTGGATATGCGCCGCCGCCTCCTTGCGCCCGGGGATGTCGGCGTCGCGCCCGCGCGGTGCGCCGGTACCGACGAAGACGGCATCCCAACCCTCGGCCAACACCTCGCGCAGGCTGTTGACCCAGTGCTTGTAGTGCGTTTCGACCCCAAGATTGATGATGTAGCCGCACTCTTCGTCGATCACGTTGTCCGGCAACCGAAATTTCGGAATCTGGCTGCGCATCATGCCGCCGGGCGAAGCGCCGCTGTCGAATACGGTCACCTGGTAGCCGATCGACACCAGATCGCGCGCCACGGTCAGCGAGGCGGGGCCGGCGCCGACGCAGGCGATGCGCTTGCCGTTCTTTTTGGTTGGCGCCCGCGGCAGGCGGTCCTGGATGTCGTCCTTGAGGTCGGCGCAGACGCGCTTCAGGCGGCAGATCGCCACCGGTTCCTTGTCTACCCGGCCGCGACGGCAGGCCGGTTCGCAAGGACGGTCGCAAACGCGGCCGAGGATGCCGGGAAAGACATTGGAGCGCCAGTTGATCATGTAGGCATCCGAGTAGCGGCCCGCGGCAATCAGCCGGATGTACTCGGGAACGGGGGTATGGGCCGGACAGGCCCACTGACAATACACGACCTTGTGAAAATAGTCGTGTGCGCCAATGTTCGTCGGTTTCACGTGTGCGGAGTCTCCAGTCACTGGGTGCTGCGTCAGGAGCATAAGCGGAACGCCCATGCTCATTTGTGCACTTTATCATCGCCTGCCGTCCAGAAAAACCGGCATAGCGCCTCGCCGAAAAAAATATGCGCTGGCGGGTTTTCCCTCAAGCTAAAAATCGGCTAGTCTTTAACCCTCATTTCAAGTCGGGTGTTTCTCATCATGGCTCTGCGCGCGATCATTTTCGATGTCGACGGTACCCTTGCCAATACGGAACGTGACGGCCACCGCCCCGCGTTCAACGCGGCCTTTGCCGAAGTCGGGCTGAACTGGCATTGGGACGAAGCCTTTTACGGCACCCTGCTGGATGTCGCCGGAGGCTTGGAACGAATTCGCCATTACGCCCAGAAATACGACCCTGAGACAGGCGCCCGCCCCGATTTTGACGAGTTGCTGCATCGCCTGCATGACATAAAAACACGCAATTACCAGCGCCTGCTTGCCGCCGGAGCGATCCCGCTGCGGGCCGACATCGGCCAACTGCTTTGCGATGCGCGCACCGAAGGGGTGCGGCTGGCGATTTCCTCGAGTTCGAAGCTGGAGAACGTCGTGGGTCTGTTGAGAGCGAATCTTGGACCGAATGCCGATACCTGGTTCGATGCCATCGCGTCGGGCAGTGTCGCCGCAGCCAAGAAGCCGTCGCCGGATATCTATCTGTGGACCCTGAAGCAACTCAATCTCCCGCCGCGCGATTGCCTCGTCGTGGAAGATTCCTCGCACGGGCTGGCAGCCAGCCTGGCGGCCGGCATCCCTACAGTGATCACCGTAAGCGATTACACCATCCACGAGAACTTCGACGGCGCGCGCATGGTGTTGGCCGCGACAGACCCCATTTCGCTGGACCAGCTGCGACTTTGGCACGCAACCGCCAGCACGTCCTGAAAATCGACACGCTGCCTGTGAATTGAACGCACCTACCCTGCCATTGAGGGCGAGGGTTCACCGAAATGACTCGGCACGTTTGAGCAATTCCTCCAGGCCAGGTTCTTTCGGATTGCGCGGTTTGCCTGGATGGATGACAGATACCTGGCAGCTTTCCGCCGCCTCCACCAGTTGAGCGTAGGTTCCGGCGTTGATGTCGGCGATGTAGGCCTGCTTGTTGCCGTCGTAGGCGAACATCTGTTTGTTTATTGTGGTGCATTCATCGCAGGTTGAGCATCGCGCCGTCTCGATGTAGGCCTCGTCGGGCGATCTTTCCGGCTCCGGATCCTGCTCCAGCCCTGCCGGAGTGACCGCCACCGATGCAATCGGCGGCGCGCCGACGGGGGCGGTAGCTGCCAGTGCCTCGACTTCCTGCTGCATGCGCTCTTCCCAGGCTTTCTTTTCGCGCGCGAGCAGTTTTTCCGCGTGAGAATTGTGTACGCCGCCCAATTCCTGCAAGCTGTGCCACATCTCGCGGCAACGACGCGCCTCGCGGATCAGGCGCTCGTCGACGATGACTTTCTGCAATACGTTGTCGGCATCGACCATCAGCAGGCTCGGTACCTTGTCCGGCAGGCCCTTGCGTTCACGCGTGAGCGACTCATCCACCGGGATCAGGCAGCCATTCCACTTCGCCCGCGGAACTCGCGCGAGGTGACTGGCGTAGCGGCGGTCGCTGGCAACGAAATCGACCAGCGTGAAGGCAAGGTCCTCCGACACCCGCTGGTGCTGTTCATCTTCATAGACAAAGCCCTGGATCGGCCAGTCGAGATCGACCTGGGGATTGGCCTCCAGGTAGAAGCGCGACGCCCAGTTCGGGCCGGCGGACGGATCGTAGGTAAACGCCGGGAAGACGCGCGATTCCATCGCCGCGGCCGACATCAGATAGGGCGGCAGGCCGGAGGCCGTTCCGCTGGCGCCGGAAAAAATGCTGAACAGGGCGGGACCGCGATAATTAAGCCCGCGCAACATGCGTTCGCGGAAGCGGTAAAGGTTGGAACTGCTCGATTGCAGGACATACACTTCATTCAGCCCGATGGCCATGTTGGCGGTCTGTCGGCTGCGCATGCCGGAGTTGAGGTTGCCTTCCCCATCCGGCGCTTCTTCCAGGATGTCGTCGATCTGGAGCAGGATTTTTATCGGCAAACCTGAGGAGAGAATCTCCATGAGTTGCGCGTGCTCCGCTGCCTGCGTCTTCCCCGCATTGACACACACCATGTAGTCGGGAAACGGGGTCAGATCCTGCGGGTCGAGTCCGTTCGCGCCAAACTGCTCGAACAGGGCATCGTGCTTCGCTTCGCTGTACTGGCCGTCGATTTCCAGCTCGGCGATGGCAATCGCCTTGGCCAGCTCGATCAGCCTGGGCAAGCGCTTGCGGAACGCCGCAAGCGCATCGGCACAGTTGTCGAAAACAAAGGAGTAGGACTTGGCGGCGCCGGTCCTTTTCGTCCCTGAAGCGGGGGCGGGAAAGAACTGCTGCGCGCGCAGGACATCGAGCAACTGGCCGATGCGCCGGCGTCGCGGCTCAGGAAACTCGTCCTTCGGCAATGCCGTGGAAAGCATTCGCGACATGACATCGAAATCGAAGGCCTCGCCGAAGCCGGCGCCGACCGCCGCTTTCAGGTGTTTGGCGCTGCGCCCCGCTTCCGAGCGCTCGTGGTCGGCCTTGAGGATGTCGGACAGCTTCAGCACCAGCCGGGATACATGCTCGCGAAACTCGTCGGCCTTCTGCCTTTGCACCGCGGCCCAGGCATGCTGCAGCAAACGAAAGGGCAACGCTGCGTCGCAGTCGGCCAGCTCGCCGTCGACCTTGATCGCGGCGCGGGTATGGCGCAGGCTGTCTGCCAAACCTTGGTCGGCACTCGTCCCGAGTTGGCCGGCTGCCCTGTCCCAGAGCGCGGAAAACGAGCCGACGGCGCCGGCGGCGACCAGGGCGCGAATCTCCTGCTCCAGACGCAGCACATGCTTCCTGATGCGCTCGCCGTCGCTGCCACGCGCGGCATCGGCCAGGGCGGCGTCGATCAGGCCCGACAGCGACTGCACCATCAGATGGTCGGAACGCCTGCCAACCAGCAGTAGCGGAAAATCGTAGCGCAGCCGGGTGAGATCCCGGTAGCCGGCGAAAAGCGCCGGCCGCAAATCCAGTCCTTCGACGGTGTCCAGATGCTCGCTCGGCCGCCTGCCGGTCAGAAAAAATGCAACGAGGGCTTGAGTGTTTGCTTCCATTTGTTTGGTCAACCTGCCTTGCGGGTGAAGTCTCTAATTGTCGGCTAAGGCGCACTCGCGTCCTGAGCGACCGCCGCTTCCTGTGGCCAGACCGTGTACTTGTCCAGTTCCGCGTTGAGCCCGTCCCGGGTCAGCTCGGGCGTGTGCAACTTGTCGGAATGCCGCAGGTTCTCGTAGCACGGAACCTCGGGATTGCGATACAGGATGCCAACCGGGACGACATCGGTACTCGACGCGATTTCGCGTGCCCGGTCGATGTTCGCGGGGTCGTGCTGCAACTGGTTCTTGTACACCCGGGACAGGCCGGCGCTGGACTGCAATCCGTGCTCGTGATTGAGCAGCAGCACCTTGTTGGGATCGTGCAGCCACGGGTCGAGCGAGGTCGGC
>JANMTA010000495.1:0-4651 GCA_031389965.1 Betaproteobacteria bacterium | reverse complement strand
TCCCGCCTGATCGAAGACGGCAAGGTCTTCGAGCGCGGCGGCGTCAATTTCTCGCACGTCAAGGGCGAGCAGATGCCCGCCTCGGCCACCGCGCATCGCCCGGAACTGGCAGGTCGCCGCTGGGAAGCCATGGGCGTCTCGCTGGTGCTGCATCCGCGCAACCCGTATTGCCCGACCGCGCACATGAATGTTCGCTTCTTCGTCGCCTACCCAAAGGAGGAGGCTCAGGAACCGATCTGGTGGTTCGGCGGCGGCATGGATTTGACGCCCTACTACGGCTTCGAGGAAGACGCGCGGCATTTTCACCAGATCTGCCGCGACACGCTGGTGCCCTTCGGCAGCGAGGTCCACGCGCGCTACAAGAAATGGTGCGACGACTACTTCTTCCTCAAGCATCGCGGCGAACCCCGCGGAGTGGGCGGGATTTTCTTCGATGACCTCAGCGAAGCCGGCGAAGGTGGCGAAACTGCGTTTCAGCGCTGCTTCGCGCTGACCCAGGCCGTCGGCAACAGCTTCAGCGCCGCCTACCTGCCGCTGATCGCCCGCCGCCGCGACATCGCCTACGGCGAGCGCGAACGCGATTTCCAGGCCTACCGCCGCGGGCGCTACGTCGAATTCAACCTGGTCTGGGATCGCGGCACGCTGTTCGGCCTGCAATCCGGCGGTCGCACCGAATCGATCCTGATGTCGCTGCCGCCCGTCGTCAAGTGGCGCTACAGTTGGCAGCCCGAGGCGGGCAGCGCAGAAGCCCGGCTGTACAGCGACTTCCTGCCGCCGCGCGACTGGGTTTGAAAACTCCTTAGAGCACGGCGGCGGCGCGATAGTGGCGTGTCGCCAGCGCCGACTCTTCGAGCTGTTCAAGCAACTGCGCCAGTTCGACATGCGCGGCGCGCGAGGGCGCGATGGCCAGCGCGGCTTCCAGATAACTCCTGGCCTTGCCCCACAGTTGCTGCCGGCGACAGAGCCGGCCAAGGGTCAACAGCAGGGCGCCGTCGCGCGGCATCCGTTGCAGCCATTTCTCGGCCTGGGCGATGCGGCCAAGGACATCACCGGCGGCTTCCCCCGGTTTGCCGCACTCACCGTAGGCCAGCACCAGTGCAGCATCCCAGTGTTCGGCCAGCGCATCTTCGATCACACGCTGCGCTTCGCGGCAATCGCCGGCCGCCATCAAGGCACGCGCCGTTTCAAGTGCCAGCGCCGGCTCGGCACGGTCGTTCTCATCCAGTTCGCGCCAATAGCGCATGAGACCGGCAGGATCGTCGCGCAATCCGCGCAGCGCTTCACGCACGGCACGGCTGCGGATCGGCGCGGCCTGTTCGGCGCTCAAGGCCTGGTGCTTTTCCAACTGACGCACCAGGCGCGCCACTTCGCGCCAGTTGCCCAGGCCCTGCTCGGCGCGCACGCTGAGGCGCATGGCCGCAATATGCCGTCCTTCAAGCGCGGCAAACTGTTGCAGCGCATCGCGGGCGTCATCGAAGCGGCGGTCTTCAAGGGCGAACTCGGCTTCGGTCATCAAACGGGCCGCCTGCAGGCCGGATGTGTCGTGCGCGCGTACGCGCAGCGCCCACTCCGCCGCGCGCTCGGCGTCGCGCAGGGCATGCGCCGCACGCCAGCCGGCCAGCGCCAGCATGCCTGAGCCAGCGTGATCGGGCCGGGCTTTTTCGGCACAGCGCATGGCGTGCCCGTAACGCCCCTCCTGCAACAGGCGCCAGGCGTCGCGCAGGGCAAGCGCGCCTTTTTCCTGGTGTCGTCGCTGGCGAAATTCCGCAACGGCACGCGGCAGCGCAAGGGTATGGCTGACGGCGCGCGCCAGCAAGTAGATGACGAAGAATCCGGCAATCGCCGCCAGGAGAAACAGGTTGAGCGAAACTTCTGCACGCCACGGCGGCAGCACCAGCAACACGTAACCCTCGTTGTAGCGGGCGGCAAGCGCCAGCCCGACGGCCAGCGCGGCGAGTGTCAGCAGCCAGAACAGGGCGCGCATGCTATCCGCACTTACCTGGCTGGGCCGCCGCCGGTGCTGCGCTCGCGAGCAAACTTGAGATTGCGCAAGGCCGTCAGGGTTTCCGCCAGACCCGGAAGATCGAAGCTGACATCGGTGCTCGCCAGTGTCTTCAAGGTCGCCTGTGCGGCCTGCACCGGTTTGGCACGGCTTTCAAAGTAACGGTCGAGATGCTCGCGCGCCTGCCGGATTTCTTCGCGGAAAATTTTGCCGTCGCGTTGCAGCAGCGCCAGACGCGCGTTGAGCAGGCGCAGCTTGAGGTTCTCGCGCAGGAAAAAACTCTGGTTCGGTGAAAGCAGGGCGGGGTCGCCCTGGTCGATGCGTTCGATGCGCACCAGTTGCCTCACTTCGCGCCACAGATCCGCGCCCAGTTCGCGCCAGTAATCAACGCTCGCCGGTTTGGCTAGGGATGCCGGCGTTGCTGCTTCCGCTTTCGGCCGCTGCTCGTAGGCCAGCGGCAGGCTGTCAACCGCGGCGACCACGCTTTCGATCTTCAGCGACAGGCCGCTGATATTGGCGCCCGGGGTTCCCTTGAGACGTTCGATGTCACGCGCGATGAGCTTTCTGGCAGGCAGGAACTGCGGCTGCACGGAGCGGGCGAGACGCGCCTCGGCACCCTGCAGCGCGATCAGCGCCGCCTCGACATTGCCGGCGAACTGCAACTGCTGCATGGCGATCACCACGGCCTGCTCAACCTCGGCCAGCAGGCGTTCGTCGCGGGTACTGGAGATATCCTGGTACATGGCTTCCAGCGCCACGGCCTGACTTTGTGTTTCGGCCAGTTTCGCTTCAAGCACGGCAACCTTGGCTTGCACGGCTGCCATGGTTTCCTGGCTCTGCCGGGCCAGGGTGCGCCCCTCTTTGGCCACGGAGTCGCCGTCGGCGAGGCGGCGCGCCAGTTCCTGTTGCAGGCTGCCGATCTGCATGCGGGTGTCGACCCACTGGGCGACGACGAGGACCAGCGCGACAGCCACGACACCTACCGTCGGCCGGCGCCATGCATCCCGCCAGCCGCTGTTGCGTGTGTCGGCAGGCGGCGGCGTATCAGTTTGAATGGGCGTTTCCATGAGATGCGAAGTATTGCATGAGTCCGGCCATCAAGCCGTCATCGCCGGGGTCGGTAGGAATTACTTTGCCAAGGCCGAGGGCCAGTGCCTGCTCTGCAATGCGGACATGCGGCACGAAAGCCGGCGTCTTTTTCAGCCACGCCTGCCCGAGACGGCCGATCATTTCATGAAAATTGCGCAGGCCTTCGCTGCTGGTCAGGGTCACCGCATCGAGCTGACCGACTTCCCACAATTTGAGCAGGGGGGCGGGATCGAGCTGCGGCCGTGCGCGGCGGTAGCAAGTCACGTATTCGACGGTGGCGCCACGCGCCTTGAGGGTGTCGCCCAGCACCTCGCGGCCGCCATCGCCGCGAAAAATGATCACGCGCTTGCCCTCCACGTCGCTTAGCTCAGGGAGTTCCAGCAGCGCTTCCGAGTCGAAGCGCAGCGGCGGCGAAATGACGTCATGAATCCCATGGCAGGCCAGTTCATGTTCGCTGCTCTTGCCCAGGGCTGCCACCCGCAGCGCGGTGGGCCACGCGCGGCGCGGCAGAATCAGGGCCAGTGCCTTTTCGATCGCGTTGGGGCTGACAAAAACAGCAAGGTCGAAGCTGTCAAGCCGGATCGCCGCATCCAGCACCGGGGCGACATTTTCGATGTCGCGAATTTCCAGCACCGGGTAGAGCACCGGTATCGCCCCTTGCCCGGTCAAGGCCGTGGCGAAATGCGCCGCCTGCCCGGCCGGGCGCGTCACCACGACATGGCGGCCCGCCAAGGACATGTCTAGCTGCCTAGCGCGGCGAGGATTTCGGCGGCGCCCTGCGCGCGCAACTCGGATGCCAATTGCAGACCGAGGGCTTCGGGATCGGCGGAGCTGCCGGTGAGTTCGGCATGCGCCATGCGCGAACCGTCGGGGGACGCCACGAAGCCACGCAGATAGAGGCTGCCCGCGCGCACTTCGGCATAGGCGCCGAGCGGCACTTCGCAACTTCCGGCCAACGCCCGCGATACGGCCCGTTCGGCCCTTACGCAGGCGGCGGTATCCGGATCATTCAGGGGCGCGACCCAGTTGGCCACGTCCGCTCGCGAGACCAGCGCTTCGATCCCCAGCGCGCCCTGGCCGGCGGCCGGCAGCGAATCCTCCGCGGGCAGGACGGCGCGGATGCGCTCGCCGAGACCGAGTCGCTTCAGGCCGGCGGCGGCGAGAATGATGGCGTCGAACTGGCCTTCGTCAAGCTTGCGCAAACGGGTGTCGAGATTGCCGCGCAAAGGCGTCACAGCCAGGTAAGGGTAGCGCGCATGCAACTGGGCTTCGCGGCGCAGGCTGGAGGTGCCGACCACGGCCCCCGGCGGCATGTCTTCCAGGCTGGCGTACTTGCTCGAGACCAGGGCATCCAGCGGCACTTCGCGCGGACCGATCGCAACCAGGGAGAACTCCGGCTCCATCTGCATCGGCACGTCCTTCATGGAATGCACGGCGAGATCGGCCGAGCCGTCGAGCAGCGCGGCTTCGAGTTCCTTGACGAAGAGGCCCTTGCCGCCCACCTTGGACAGCGGCCGGTCGAGAATCTGGTCGCCGCGCGTGGTCATGCCGAGCAGTTCG
>JANMTA010000349.1:0-8242 GCA_031389965.1 Betaproteobacteria bacterium | reverse complement strand
CGATGATCTGCTCGCGGCTGCGCTCGGAGGCCTTCAGGTCCACGTCCATCTCGGTGTAATGCACGCCCTCGGCATGCTCGTCGAGCTCGGCGCGGCCGGTGCGGCGACCGACCTTGGTCACCTCGGGCACCTGGGCAACCTGCTGCTCGGCCAGGGTGCCGATGCGGTTGGATTCGGCCAGCGAAGTGCCGGGATTGAGCAGCACATTGACCGTCAGCGTGCCCTCGTTGAAGGGCGGCAGGAAGGAGCGCGGGAAAAAAGGCACGCTGGCCGCGACGATCACTACCACCGCCAGAGCGCCGGCCAGCAGCGCACGCGCGTGATTGAAGGACCAGTGCAGCAGCCTGGCGTCACCGCGCTTGAGCCAGGTCACCAGGGGGCTGTCGCCGGCATGCAACTGCTTCATGTGCGGCAAGAGGTAATAGGCCATCACCGGCGTCAGCGTTACCGAGACGATCATGCTGGCCAGAATCGACACGATGTAGGCGATGCCCAACGGCGTGAACAAGCGCCCTTCGATGCCCGGCAGGACGAACAGCGGCACGAACACCAGCACGATGATCACCGTGGCATAGACGATGGCCGACCGCACTTCCAGGGTCGCGGCGGCGATCACCTCGGCCACCGGGCGCGGTTCGGCCGCGGCGCGATTCAGCTTCAGCCGCCGCAGCACGTTTTCGACGCCGACCACGGCATCATCGACCAGCTCGCCGATGGCAATCGCCAGTCCGCCCAGCGTCATGGTGTTGATCGACAGGCCGAAGTAGTGGAACACCAGAGCCGTGGCCAGCAGCGATACCGGAATCGCCATTAGCGAAATGATCGTGGTGCGCACATTGAGCAGGAACAGGAAGAGGATCACGGCGACCAGGATCGCGCCGTCACGCAGGGCTTCCTCGACGTTGTTCACCGAATGCTCGATGAAGTCGGCCTGCTTGAACAGGAAGGACGGCGCCTCGATGCCCTGAGGCAGGCTCTTGCCGAGCTCGGCGATGGCCTTTTCCACCTCGCGGGTCAGGGTCACGCTGTCGGCCGACGGCTGCTTCTGCACCGACAATATCACCGCCGGCTTGCCCTTGAAGCTGCCGTCGCCGCGCTTGATGGCCGGCGCCAGTTTGACCTCGGCCAATTGCTTGAGCAGGATGGGTTGGCCGTTCTTGACCTCCACCACCAGATTCTGCAAATCCTCGATGCGCGAACTGCGGCCGATCTGGCGGATCAGCCATTCGCGGCCCTGCACTTCGAGAAAGCCACCGCTGGTGTTGGCACCGAAATCGCGCAGCGCAGACTCCAACTTCTCGCGTTCGATGCCCAGCGCCTGGAGCTGGGCGGGCTTGAGCTCGACACGGTACTGGCGCACTTCGCCGCCAATCGGAATCACCTGGGCGACGCCGGGAATGGTCAACAGGCGCGGTCTCACGACCCAGTCGGCATACTCGCGCACTGCCATCGGACTCACCTTGGAGGGGTCAGCAGGAAACGCGATCAGCAGGATCTCGCCCATGATCGAGGAGATCGGCCCCAACTGCGGCACGATGCCCGGAGGCAGTTGTTCGCGCACCAGGTTCAGGCGTTCGGCGACCTGCTGTCGGTTGCGATAGATGTCGGAGCCCCACTCGAATTCGACATAGACGATCGACAGGCCGATACCCGACACCGAGCGCACGCGCGTCACGCCGGGCATGCCGTTCATGCTCGATTCGACCGGAAAGGTGACCAGTTGCTCGACTTCTTCCGGTGCCATGCCGCCGGCTTCGGTCATCAGCGTTACGGTCGGCTTATTCAAGTCGGGAAAGACATCGACCGGCATCTGGCGCAGCGTGATCGCACCGTAAATGATCAGCAGCAGCGAAACGCAGATGACAATCAATCGCTGCTTCAGTGCGGCGTGGATGATGAAATCGAACATCTCAGCGTACCTGGGACAACAGGCCGGCGCCTTCAACTACCACGCGGTCGCCGTCGTGCAGGCCATCTATGATGGCGACGTTGGCGGCATCAAGCGACTGATGGCGGACGCGGCGGACGACGAAACGCTCGGCCTCCGTATGCACCCACACCGCCGTCTCACCAGCGCCGACTTTGGTCAGCGCCGAGCGCGGTATCGCCGCACCCTTGATCTCGTGCGCGGTGCGCACCATCACCTTGACCGGCTGGCCGACGGCCACCATCGAGTTGGCGGAAACGATGCGGAATAGCAGCGGCAGCGCCTGCTCGCGCAACTGTCGGCCGGCGCCAACGAATTTGAGTTCCAGCGCAGTTTGTTCCACCAGCGCGCTGGCGGAGACAAGTGTTGCCGCGATACCTGGATCGTAGGCCAGCGCCTCCACCGCCAGGTGGGCGGGATCGACGATCTCGAACAAAATCTCCCTGGCGTCGACGATCTGCCCGGCCACCAAATGGTGCGAGGCGCTGATCACACCCGCCACCGGTGCCAGCAGCGGCTCAGCGGCATTGATACTGGCGCCGACGAAGGTGCGGCGCTTTTGCAGCGCGTTGCGTTCGATCCTTGCCGCTTCGATTTCCTTTTGCGGCACTGCGCCCTCAAGCTGCTCGAAGCGTCTGACGCGCCCATCGGCAATTGCAAGCTGCGCTTCTAGCTCGGCCAGTTGCGACATCTGATTGCCACGTTCGATGGCCCCACTGACCGGGCGCAGGAAGGCCAGCACCTCACCTTTGGCGACTCTTCGTCCAGGCACCGGCATGCCCTTGGGGCCGGGCATGACGCTGCCGGAAAAGGTGGCCTGAACCCGGCCGCTCGTATTGGGGTCCGGGATCACCTTGCCGTTGAGCTCGACCGTCGCTGCGAGATCGCCGATGCGGGCAGCATGGGTACGAATTTCGAGTTGCCGCTGCACCGTCTTGGGCACGAACAGGCTGCCGTCGGCCAGGCGTTGGAGCACGCCCGACGCGCCTAATGTCGCTCCGGCGGCAGTCGGAGTGGGTTTGGCTGCTTTGTCCTGACTGTGATCCTCGTCGCCATGGGCCACTGCGACTGTGGTCACACCAAACAGCATTGCAGCGACCAGGGTTCCCATACGAGTGATTCGCATGTTCAAATTCCTTTGGGTTTGTTGCGGCGGCGCATGGCAAGTAGGGCGCCAGCGGCAAGCAAAATAAGGCCAGCGACGATCCAGACGATCCGATCGCCCCAGCGGTGTACTTGTACCTCACCCGCCGCAGCCGGAGAAATATCCAGCGTCGTCGATAGCAGGTCGGCGGTATCGCCCGCCTCGATCGAAATCGTCAGCGGATGTTTGCCCGGTGCAATGGCCGCGGCAACAGCCATGACGTAGGTGCCGGGCGCGGCCTCGCCGGCGAGCCCCTTCAGTCCCGCACCCTCGACCTCCACCTTGGCGTTTGCCACCGGTTCGTTGCTGGCGAAGCGATCGACATACACCACCAGATGCTTGCCTTCGAGAACGGCGACCACTTCGAAATCCTCGGTGGCGGCTACCGCACGCGGCGCACTGGCCATGACCGGAACCGGCGCCGGCGCCGATTCCGCGTGGGTATGCCCATCGCTGGCGTCGCCGCCGGCCCATGCGGGAAAGGCGATGACTGTCGCCAGAAGAAGTGCTCTTGCTTGCTTCACGGCAATACTCCCAAGGCTTGATTCAGACGCGATATGGCGGCAGCGCGGGCCACGCGCTGGCGGTTGAAAAAGGAGTCGGCGTCGAACGCAGCGGCGCGGATGCGCAGCAGCGCCGACAGATCGGATTCGCCCAGGGTGAAAGCTTTTTCGGCTAGGCGCAGGTTGTCGGCGGCCAGCGCGCGACGCTCTTCAGCCATGGCAAGTTGCTGTCCGGTCGCTGCGAGCGTGCGTCGGGCACGTTCCGTCTCGAGCTCGACGCGGGTCCGCGCGCGCAGCATTTCGGCGTCGGCCTGACTGGCCTCGGCCTGTGCCGCGGCCGTGTCGCGGCGAACCAGAGCCTCCGAGGAAAACGGAATCTTCAAGCGCACGCCGATGCTGTTGGCGTAGGGCTCGGCAAAGTCGCCGCGCTCGCGCACCGCGCGCAATGCCAGTTCCGGGGCGGCGCGCCGGGATTCCGCGGCGACCGCAGTACGCGCCCGCGCGCTGCGTGAGGCCGCCGCCGCGGCGGCCAGCAGCGGATGCGTCGTTGCAGCTTCCGCAGTTCGCTCCGCCGTCTGCGCCGGCGCCAGCGTTTCCTCGTCGACCTCGGTCGGCCCGCTGCTGCCGGTCAGCGTGTGCAGGGCCTGTTCTGTCTGCAGCAGGTTCGCCTCGGCCTCGATCAGTTCCGCCTCGGCGGCGAGTACTTCCGACTGCGCTAGATTACCGTCGATGCGCGACAGATCGCCGGTGCGGTAGCGACGCCGCACGTCGGACTCCAGTGCACGTGCCGTCTCCACGCGGCGGGCTGCCAGCGCCCTGGCGTTGCGCGCCGCAGCCAGCGCCCACCACGCCTCGCGCAGCTCGCCGGACAACTCCCAGCGCAAAGCAGTGCGCTTCGCGGCAACTTCATCGACCTGGCTCATGGCCGCGTCCTCGCGCGCCGCCTTCTGCCCCGGCAGCCACAAGGGCGTCGCCAGCTCGACTTCGTATTCCTGCTGTCCCCGATCGCGATTCCAGCGGTCGTTGCGGCTGCTGATATTGACCGAGCCGGGTTCCGGCGTCAGCCCGGCGGCAATGTCCCGCACCGCCTGCGCCTCGGCGTCGCGAGCATCAAGCGCGGCGGCCTGCGGATTCAGCCGCCAGGCTTGTTCCAGCGCAGATGCCAGCCCGCCCGCCGGCTTGCCAGCATCCGCCGCCAGGGCCACCTGACCCAGAACTAGCGCCACGGCCCAGACCAGCGCCCGGCCACTTCGCCCGCGAATTCCTGTTGCCATGCCCAAGCTACCCCATTGTTTGACGTGTCACGCATTCTGCCGAGGGAAACCCGACGGGAGGCTGACGCGCGGATTACATTTTTGTAATCAAGACGGGCACGGCGACGAGGTTGTCGCGAAATACTTCCCTCAAAACGCCCTCAAACTGAGTCAAGAGCTGGCCCACACCCCGATTCACACTCGAAGTACTTCCCCTCAAAATGCCCCTCAAACTGAGTGGCAGCCGTGTTGCAATTGTAACTTCGACATCCAGTGTGACGTAGGCGGTCATGGCGTCTACGGTTGCTGGATGTCTTCAGTTCTGACATGGCTTGATCGGCTGGGCCTGGCCCGATGGCGCGGGTTCGCCGCGCTGCCCTGGCGACTCAGTTCGCCGGGGACGCTGCCGGATACGGATCGGCAGCGAAGCGAGCGACAAGGGTTCAGGTTGCTTTGCGCGGCCTTGGGCGTTCCCAGTCTATCGGCGCGAGCGAGACGGCAATGTCTGTGGCCATGGAATCGATCTCATACCGCGCCAAAAGCACTATCGCATTGGGTTGGCCGAGGATGTCGGCCCGCCGGCTTCATCATCAACTACTGCGTCGCGCAAGTAGCCGATAGTGATTCCATCGCTGCACTTCATCGTTTAAGCCTCATTTGTGTGTCAGCGCACCGAAGTCGCCAATACGTCAGCGTAGCTTTGCCGTGACTCTACGGATTTTGCGGCGTTGCGGTTCTGCGCTGCAGGCAGTTGCAGTGGTGAAGGAACCTGTGGAGCTTGGCTTGTGTTGCCCGGATCAATCGGATGGCATGGGCAACTTCATCGAGCGGTCCCCTTGCGGAGGTGGCCCGCCGATTTGATCGGTTTCGCTCAGGAGCACTCATGAAAACTTTGCTTGGTATGGTTGTCGGTACGGCGTCGCTGTTGGCCACCGATGTTGCATTGGCGCAGAACGGAAACATGATGAATGGAGGCCCGTTTGGCGCTGGCTGGATGAATGGCTACGGCGGGTACGGCGGAATTGGCGGGCCGATTTTGCTCATCGTCATCGTAGTTGTCGCCCTCGTTGTGTGGGTTGTTCAGCGAAATGGCAAGTAGCCGTGCCCGAAAGTCTCATGGATTGTCGCAATTCCATTTACGAAATTATTGATTCATTAAACTCTACAGGGAAGACCATTATGAAAACCTCACTACTCGTTGCCGCAATGTTGGGCTGCACATTGTCGCTGCCCGTCCTCTCGGCTCAGGAAACAGCCTTGCCCGCCAAGTCGGCGATGAGCATGGACATGGACAAGAAAATGCCGCATATGCAGGAGAACATGAAAAAGATGCAGCAGCAGATGGAACAAATGCGGGCCACGAGCGATCCGGCGGAACGCGAGAAGCTGATGCAGCAACATATGCAGACCATGCAGGACCACATGACGAGCATGCGCGGCATGGGCGGCATGGGCGGCATGGGCGGCATGATGATGCAGGGCTCGACCGGACACGGCGGGATGCAGCACGGCACGACCGGGTCGGACGCGCTAAAGCACTCGATGATGACGGGAATGGGCAACATGCAAACCATGCCCATGTCCGGCGAGACCGACAAGGACTTCGCGATGATGATGAAGATGCATCATCAGCAAGCCTTGGACATGGCACAGGTGGAACTCGATCAGGGCAAGTCGCCAGCCATGAAGGCGATGGCACGCAAGATCATTTCCGCGCAGAAGAAAGAGATTGCCCAGCTCGATCAGTGGCTCGGCAAGCAGAAGTGATTTATCCAACCGTGTGACGCGAGGGGCGTGGTGACGCCATACGGCTGTCGCACTCGTCGCAGGGGACATCGCAACAAAGGCGACGCTGCAATAGCAAGAGGATTTGACGGTCCTGCTTGTCAAAGCACTGTGAGCAGCGCCGCGACTGATGCAAATCCCGCGCGTACTCGCCCGGCACAAGTTTCTTGGAAACATTGTTCGGCAAGGGGGCAACCAAACTGCGCGCGAACTCGAGTGCTTGTTATTTGATGCCCCCGGCGACACCCGGCGCATCCTCTGGCGTTTCGCCGAAGGCAATCGGGATCCCTTCCAGCTTTGGTAACCCTGGGACGTCGCTTCTGCCGCAATCTCGAGCGGCTGACAGGTGCCCTCGCTTTCGCGGCTCGCGTAAGCGGGGGCTCTATGATGTTAATGACTCCGATGGGCGGCTGGTACGACATGTTGGTAAACATTACGATTATCAGCGGGTTAATCGCCACTATCATGATCGCCGCCGACTTTCACGGAGCGCCTTGAGTCCGGCTTGGTGAGGGTGCCAAACGGCATCCTAACCGCAAGCTAACACGCCGATTACATTTCTGTAATCTCGGCCGGGCGTCGATGCGGCAGGCGCACAATCGCGGCATCGCAACGAGTGGGAACGGGCAATGAAGCTTCTGGTGGTGGAAGACGAGCCGAAAACCGGCGAGTACGTCAAACAGGGGCTGGTCGAGGCGGGCTTCGTCGTCGACCTGGCACTCGATGGTGTGGACGGTCTGCACCTGGGCGAGACCGGAGACTACGATCTGGCGATACTCGACGTGATGCTGCCAAAGCTGGATGGCTGGCAGGTACTCGCCGGCATACGCCGCGTCAGGCCCGAATTGCCAGTACTGTTTCTCACGGCCCGCGACCAGGTTGCTGACCGCGTAAAGGGTTTCGAGCAAGGCGCCGACGATTACCTGGTGAAGCCCTTCGCCTTTGCCGAGTTGTTGGCCCGGGTGCGCTCCCTGCTCCGTCGAGGGAGTCGCAGCAAGGAACCCGAGCAGATGCGGGTGGCAGATCTGGAACTCGATCTATTGCGCCGCCGGGTGACCCGTGGGGGCCGCCGCATCGACCTGACGGCCAAGGAATTCGCATTGCTCGAACTGCTGTTGCGCCGGCAGGGTGAGGTTCTTCCGCGTTCGCTGATCGCATCGCAGGTATGGGACATGAACTTTGACAGTGACACCAATGTGATTGAAGTCGCAGTCAGGCGTCTTCGGGCAAAGATGGATGACGGATTCGAGCCCAAGCTGATCCGTACGGTGCGTGGTATGGGTTACGTGCTGGAGATGCCCGGATGCGATTGAGCGGGCAAAAGTCGATTACCTTCCGCCTGACACTGCTCTTCGCGTCCGCCTCGACGGTGGTTCTGTTGGTACTTGGATTCTTGATCGGCCGTTCGGTCGAGGAACATTTTGAAGCGCAGGACTTGGAAGTACTCTCTGGCAAATTGGAGCTTGCCCGGCATGCTCTTGAGAAAGTCCATACGAAGAAGGACCTGGACTCGCTTCCTCAACAGTTGGAGGACTCCCTGGTCGGACACCACGCGCTGGAGGTTCTCGTCGTAGCGCCGGACGGTCGAACTCTTTTTGCCACGACCGGTGCTGATTTTCCGCAAGCATTG
>JANMTA010000331.1:0-2464 GCA_031389965.1 Betaproteobacteria bacterium | reverse complement strand
AGGCCGATCTGCTCGCCGGCATGATGGTCGTCATGATGCGCTTCGGCCGCGACGAGGTCGCGCTCGACCTGGCGCAGTTCGGTATCGCCGTCGAGCACGAAGTCGAGCGCGGCATCGGGCAGCGCCGGCGTGTCCTGCGCGACGTGGGCCAGCACCCAGCCCGGCGGCCGCTCCAGGTCGCCGCGGTCGGCGTGCAGTTCGCCGCGCAAGAGGCCGAGAAAGGATGACTTGCCGCAGCCGTTGGCGCCGGTCAGGCCGACTTTCCAGCCCGGATGAAGCTGCATTGATGCGCCGGTGACCAGCACCTCGCCGTTGCGGGAAAAACTCAGGTCGCGCAGAAGAATCATGAGAGTCGGATCGGTGAGGCGTTGCGGTGGTAGCCGCGGCGGCCTGCATGGCAGGCGGCGATGCGGGACATGTCGGCGGCTTCGTCGCCGCAGAGCGCCGGCAGCGTCACCGGAAAATCCCGGTTCGAGGTGTGCGGACAGGCGATCACCACGGCCTTGGCCGGCCGCTGCGGCAGATCGAGCAGCTTCCAGCCCCGAAGCTTGAGGATCAGACGGGCGGGGCCGCGCAGCAGGCTCATCGGCTGTTGGTTGCCAGGTGAAAACGCTTGCGCCCCGGCAACCGGTAGGTTTCGAAGTCGTTGCGGTCGAGCGTCCATACCGTGTGGATGCCGGTGTTCATCGCGGCGACGACCAGCGAGGCATCGGCCAGGTCCATCGGCCGGTCGGCATACTTTTCGATCCAGTCGATGGCGCGCACCAGCTCGTCGCGGCCCAGCGGCAGCAGTTCGAGTCCGCCCTTGTCGATCCAGCGATACAGCGGCAGCGTGGCCGCGACCGAGGGCGCCAGGTGCGAGAACTCGGTGAGCACGGCCCAGGTCGTCACCAGCCGGCCGCGATACGCCGCCAGGAAAGCCTTGCACTCGGCGTGGGCGTTGTCGCGCTTGTCCGCCAGCGCTACCAGCGGACCGGTATCGACCAGCAAGGCACTCACTTTGCGGGCTTCTTGCCGTGCTTCTTGCGGATAGCCGCAATGACACGCTCCTTGGCGCTGCCCGCTTGCGCCTTGTCGGCACTTTTGCCAGCGATACAGCCGATGAAACCGGCTTCCTGCGCCAGCTCGTAAGGCGTCCGTTCGGTCTGTGTGCCCATGAAGCGCTGCTCAAGCAGCTCGACGATCACTTCTGACTTGGTGCGCCTGGCTTCAACACAATAGGTCGCCAGTGCCTGTTCAACGCGGAGGGGAAGGCGAACGGTGGTGGTCATGGCGGAGGCTCCTTCAAACAAGTGGTATTAACTGTAATACAACGCGTGGCGCGATGCAAGTCTGGGTTCAGCCAAGCCCTTGACTCGCGAGATATTCCTCGTAGTTGCCGCGGTAGTCGATCAGGGTCCGGTCCGGCTTGATGTCGATGATGCGCGTTGCCAGGGACGAAACGAATTCGCGATCGTGCGAGACGAAAATCAGCGTGCCGGGGAATTTTTCCAGCGCGGTGTTGAGCGACTCGATGGATTCCATGTCGAGGTGGTTGGTCGGCTCGTCCATCAGCAGCACGTTGTTTCTGAGCAGCATCAGCTTGCCGAACAGCATGCGGCCTTGCTCGCCGCCGGAAATCACGTTCACCGGCTTCTTCGCCTCGTCGCCGGAGAACAGCAACCGACCCAGCGTGCCGCGCACCAGGGTCTCGACGTCGCCGCCATCGTAGCCGCCGGCGCGCACCCACTGCACGATCCATTCGGTGAGCGGCGTCTTGTCGGCGAACTCTGCCGCGTGGTCCTGGGCGAAGACGCCGGGGCGCGCCTTCTCGGCCCATTTCACCTTGCCGCCCTGCGGCGCCAATCCGTCCAGCTTCGCGCCGGCCAGCAGACGCAGCAGGGTGGTCTTGCCGACGCCGTTCTCGCCGATGATGGCGACCTTGTCGCCGGCTTCGATGCTCATCGACAGCGACTTGATGATCGGCACCTTCGGCTCGTAGCCGAAACCGAGGTTTTCGATTTCGCAGGCCAGCCGGTGCAGTTTTTCCTTTTCGTCGTAGTCGAAGCGGATCCACGGATACTGGCGCGACGAAGGCTTGATGTCTTCCGGGCGGATCTTCTCGATCAGCTTGAGGCGGCTGGTAGCCTGGCGCGCCTTCGACTTGTTGGCCGAGAAGCGGCGCACGAAGCCCTGCAGGTCGGCGACGCGTTCCTTGGCCTTGGCGTTGGAGGATATCTGCCGTTCGCGTGCCACGGTCGAGGCTTCCATGAAATCGTCGTAGTTGCCGCCGTAGACCTTGATCGTGCCGTAGTCCAGATCGGCCATGTGGGTGCACACCTGGTTCAGGAAATGGCGATCGTGCGAGATGATGATCATGGTGCTCTCGCGCACGTTGAGGATGTCCTCCAGCCAGCGGATGGTGTTGATGTCGAGGTTGTTGGTCGGCTCGTCGAGCAGCAGGATGTCGGGGTTGGCGAACAGC
>JANMTA010000330.1:0-1705 GCA_031389965.1 Betaproteobacteria bacterium | reverse complement strand
CGGGTCGCTGCCTCCAATGGCGCGAAGCCGGGCTTCGACCCGGAGCGCGCGACACTGAAGGAGCATCTCGAACAGCTGGAAGCACAGCTCATCGCCGACGCCTTGCAGCGACACAAGGGCAACAAGACGCGCGTCGCCGAGGAACTCGGCCTGACCCGCGTCGGCCTGCGCATGAAGCTCTCCCGCCTCGGACTCGGAGACAACGAACCATGAACCTGCTCTGGCTCCAGTCGGGCGGCTGCGGCGGCTGCACCCTGTCCTGGCTGGGCAGCGAACACGGATCGCTGTTCCGCGAACTGGTCGACGAAGGTATCGAACTGCTCTGGCACCCCAGCCTTTCCGAGGCTGGCGTTGATGAAGCACGCGACCTGATCGCGCAGTGTGCCGACGGTCGCACCGCGGTGGACGTGCTCTGCATCGAGGGCTCGTTGCTGCGCGGGCCACGCGGCAGCGGAGGCTTTCATCGTTTCGGCGGCGGCGCGCAGCCGATGATCGACTGGGTGCGGCAGATTGCGCAGCGTGCGCGGCATGTGGTGGCGATCGGCAGCTGTTCATCCTGGGGCGGCATCACGGCGGCCGGTATGAATCCGACCGATGCCTGCGGCCTGCAGTACGACGGCGAAGCCAGCGGCGGCCTGCTCGGGCCGGATTTTCGCGATGCCACCGGACTGCCGGTGATCAATGTCGCCGGCTGCCCGCCGCACCCGGACTGGATCACCGAAACCCTGGCCGCGCTGGCGCACGGCCGCTTGCGCGCCGAGCATCTCGACGACTATGGTCGACCGCGCTTTTTTGCCGACCAACTGGTACACCACGGCTGCCCGCGCAATGAATATTACGAGTTCAAGGCCAGCGCCGAGAAGCACTCGGACCAAGGCTGCCTGATGGAGCATCTCGGCTGCAAGGGCACCCAGGCGCACGCCGATTGCAACCAGCGGCTGTGGAACGGTGAAGGTTCCTGCCTGCGTGGCGGTTACGCCTGCATCCGTTGTACCGATCCGGGTTTCGAGGAACCCGGCCATCCCTTCGAGACCACGCCCAAGGTGGCCGGCATTCCACTCGGGCTGCCGGCCGACATGCCCAAGGCCTGGTTCATCGCGCTGGCGGCCTTGTCCAAGTCGGCGACGCCGATGCGCGTGCGCGAAAACGCGCACTCCGATCATCTCCTGCGTGCGCCCTCGGTGAAGCGGACCAAGCGATGAGCACGCGGCGCGTTGTCGGTCCCTTCAATCGCGTCGAAGGCGACCTTGAGATAACGCTGGATATCGCCGACGGGCGAATTGCGGCAGCCTACGTCAACTCGCCGCTGTACCGCGGCTTCGAGCAGATCCTGCAAGGCAAGCTGCCGGCCGATGCGCTGGTGCTGGTGCCGCGCATCTGCGGTATCTGCTCGGTGGCCCAGTCGGCTGCCTCGGCGCTCGCACTGGCCGACGCGGCCGGCATTGAGCCACCGAGCAACGGACGGCTGGCCGCCAACCTGACCCTGGCCACCGAAAACCTGGCCGACCACCTGACGCATTTCTACCTGTTTTTCATGCCAGATTTTGCCCGCGCCGACTATGCCGGCCACCCGTGGCACGCCGCGACCGTAGAGAAGTGAAGCTTGCCAAACTCAAGGATGAGATCGAACGACGACGGCATCACCAAGTCGCAGAGCAGCATCAGTGGCTCTGCAGCGTGCTGCGCGGTCACTACGGCTACTACG
>JANMTA010000319.1:0-7478 GCA_031389965.1 Betaproteobacteria bacterium | reverse complement strand
GCCTATGCCCGACGTGCCGGGGAAGCGAATCTTGGTGACGCCCATCTCCTCCTGCAGGAACTTGATGAGCTTTTTGGCGGGCGCCGATTCAGCCTGCCATTCGACGCCGCAGTAAATGTCTTCGGTGTTCTCGCGGAAAATTACCATGTCGGTCTTGCTCGGGTCCTTCAGCGGCGAGGGTATGCCTTTGAAATAGCGTACCGGGCGCACACACTGGTACAGGTCCATCTCCTGGCGCAAGGCGACGTTGAGCGAACGGATACCACCGCCCACCGGGGTGGTCAGTGGCCCCTTGATGGACACCGAATAGTCCTTGCATGCCGTAATGGTTTCCGCGGGCAGCCAAACGTCGGGGCCGTACAGGCGGGTCGCCTTTTCGCCGGCATACACCTCCATCCATGAAATCTTGCGCTTGCCGCCGTAGGACTTTTGCACGGCGGCATCAACCACCTTCTGCATCACAGGCGTGATGTCCACGCCAATGCCATCGCCCTCGATGAAGGGGATGACAGGATTGTCGGGGACCGGCTGACCCGGGATGATTTTCTGGCCTTGTGCGGGAACCTTGATCAGGGAAGTGCTCATGCCTGCTCCGTTATTGATGGTCGTTGAGAATCGAAAGGGATGCGGGATGAATCGCCGCCGATTATCCTCCAAAAGCGCACCATGCTCCAGTCGTCCGCCGGCTCCGGATGCTGCATCGCCCGCTGTTAGAATTGCAGGGCTTGAGCTCAACGGGATTTCCACCATGCCTGCCGGCGCCTCTGATGACCTGATCGCCGAATCCATCGCCAATGTTCTGGTGGACGGCTTCAACAAACACTACCGTCTCTTTCACGAGAGCTCTGCGCTCGCCAAGCAGCGCTTTGAGCAGGCACGCTGGCAGGAGGGCCAGCAGGCGGTGCGCGATCGAATCCAGTTTTACGATGATCGCGTCAGAGAAACTACCGAGAGGCTGCATCGCGAGTTCCATGCCGACGATTTGAGGGATTCCGTCTGGCAACAGGCCAAGCTGCAATTTATCGGCTTGTTGACCAACCACAAGCAGCCCGAACTGGCGGAAACTTTCTTCAATTCGGTGTTCTGCCAGATTCTGCACCGTACCTATTTCCACAACGATTTCATTTTCGTGCGGCCGGCAGTTTCCACCGAGTACATCGAGTCTGATCCGCCAACCTATCGTTGTTACTACCCCAACCAGGCTGGCTTCCGCGCTTCGATCCGTCAGATGTTTCTGGATTTCGAATGGACCCGGGAGTTCGACGATCTGGATCGCGATGTGGATTTCATCTTGCGCAGCATCGGGTCCCATCTCGGCACTATCCCGGCGCGTGAGGCCAACCTGCAGATACAGGTGCTCAACTCAGGCTTCTATCGCAACAAGGGCGCCTATGTGATCGGCAAGGCCGTCAACGGTGCTTTTGAATATCCATTCGCAATTCCGGTGCTTCACTCGCCGGAAGGCAAGCTTTATCTTGATACCATCATCCTCGATGCGTGGCGCATTGGCGTGCTGTTTTCACTGTCGCGAGCCTACTTCATGGTCGACATGGAAGTGCCCTCCGGCTATGTTCAGTTTCTGCGCTCGATCATGCCCAACAAGCCGCGCTCCGAGCTGTACACCATGCTTGGGTTGGGCAAGCAGGGCAAGACCATGTTTTTCCGCGACCTGATCTTCCATCTGCATCATTCTGCCGACCAGTTCATCGTTGCACCGGGCATCCGCGGGCTGGTCATGCTGGTTTTCACCTTGCCGTCCTATCCCTATGTGTTCAAGGTCATCAAGGACGTGTTCGGCAGTTCGAAGGAGGTCGATCACGACACCGTGCGGCGCAAGTACCAGCTGGTGAAGCAGGTGGATCGCGTCGGCCGGATGGCGGACACTCTCGAGTTCTCCATGGTTGCCTTGCCGCGCAAGCGTTTTTCGCAGGAACTGATCGACGAACTGTACAGGGAGGTTCCGTCGCTGATCGAAGAGGATGGCGACGACCTGATCATCAAGCATCTTTACATCGAGCGGCGCATGGAGCCGCTGAACCTCTACCTCGAGAAGGCCGAGAAAGACGGGCGCGATGACCAGGTGGAGGAGGTCGTGCGGGAATACGGCAATGCGATTCGCGAACTGGCGATCGCCAATATTTTTCCCGGCGACCTGCTCTGGAAGAATTTTGGCGTCACCCGTTACGGGCGCGTGGTGTTTTACGACTACGACGAAATTGAATACATGACCGACTGCAAGTTCCGGCGCATACCACCGCCGCCGAACTTCGAGGCCGAGATGTCGGGGGAAGTCTGGTACTCGGTTTCCAGGATGGACGTGTTCCCCGAGGAGTTTGAAACTTTTCTGCTGGTTTCGGACAAGATTCGGGATGCGTTCATGCGCTACCATGCCGATCTGTTCAATGCCGAGTTCTGGCAGAACACCCAGGAACAGATACGCAAGGGCTCGATGCAGGACTTTTTCCCTTATCCCGACTCGCTGCGCTTCTGCAATAGTCTTGGTGGCGGCCAAACGGTTTGAGTCGCCTGATACTGTTCAACAAGCCCTATGGCGTGCTGACCCAGTTTACCGATCCGGCCGGGCGCCCGACGCTGGCGGACTTTATTCCAGTCCCCAAGGTCTATGCGGCCGGCCGGCTGGATGCCGATTCCGAGGGTCTGGTCGTATTGACCGGTGACGGCGCCGTCCAGGCACGGGTTGCCGACCCCCGCCACAAACTTGCGAAGGTCTACCTGGTTCAGGTTGAGGGGCTACCAACGGATGAAGCGCTCCAGCAGCTAGCCGCAGGGGTCGATCTTGGCGATTTCTTTACGCGGCCGTGCCAGGCGCGCCGTATTGCCGAGCCACAGGGACTTTGGCAGCGAAGCCCGCCAATCCGGCATCGCGCGGCACTCCCGACCAGTTGGCTGGAAATTATTCTGCGGGAAGGCAAGAACCGCCAGATCAGGCGCATGACGGCGAAGGTCGGGTTTCCGACTCTCAGGTTGATTCGCTGGGCGGTGGGCGACTGGACGCTGGAAGGACTTGCGCCAGGGCAGTGGCGTGAGCTTGAATTGTCAGGTCAACCAGATGCCAGGCGGCGCGTTAATGTCCATAACGCATCAAAAAACCGTGGTGTTAACAACACCCTACCTAAACTTAAATTAAAGGAAACACCATGAACAAGCTTCTCGCTACCCTGATTGCCGGTCTGTTCGCCACTTCCGTTTTCGCTGCCTCGCATGGCGGCGCCATGAAGGATGAAAAGAAAGCTGCTCCGGCTACTGCCGCTACTCCGGCTACTCCGGCTACTCCGGCTACTCCGGCTACTCCGGCTGCCAAGGCTGATGCTCCGAAGGCTGCTCCGGCTGCTATGAAAGCTGAAGTCAAGGACGAAAAGGCCGATACCAAGGCCGCCAAGTCCGACGTCAAGGTAGACGCTGCCACTGCCAAGGCTGACAAGGCCAAGGCTGCTGCTGATGCCAAGGCTGCCAAGGCCAAGGCCAAGGCCGATGCGAAGGCCAAGGCCAAGGCCGATGCGAAGGCCGATGCGAAGGCCGATGCGAAGGCTGCCAAGGCCAAGGCGGCTGCCCCGGCCGCCGAGAAGAAGGCTGACGCTCCGAAGGCTGCTGCCCCGGCCGCCAAGTAATTCCCGTAGTCCGGGACAAAAAAATGGCAGGGAAACCTGCCATTTTTTTGCCTATAGATTCAAGTATGCCGGTTACGCTATTGATTCACTGACGGATTCAAAATCCGGTACCCAGATCAACGTCCGGCTTTCGATGCCTTATTCCAGTGCCACACGGCCTCCCCGGCCGTGTCCTTGCCGAGGGAGTTTTGTGATGTTGTTGCGGACAGTGCTGCTGGCGATTTTCGTGGTCACTGCCTTGCCGGGATGGGCCCAGCAGCCGCAATTGCCTCTTCTTGATTTGTCTGCGGGAATGCACCGAATCGAGGCGGAGGTTGCGGCGACCCCTGAAAGCCGGCAGACCGGAATGATGTTGCGCACCTCGATGCCGCCTCATCGCGGCATGTTGTTCGTATTTCCCGAGGCTGCAAACCAGTGCATGTGGATGCGCAATACGCTGTTGCCGCTGTCGGTGGCTTTCCTCGACGAAAAAGGCCGGATCCTCAATATCGAGGAAATGCAGCCCAAAACAGAGGACAATCATTGCTCCGCCAGGCCCGCGCGGTATGCCCTTGAAATGAACCTGGGCTGGTTCAGGAGTCGCGGCCTGGGTTCCGGATTTTCGATCACCGGGATCGACAAGGCGCCCGCCGGCCGCTAATTCCGCCTGCTACCCGGTGTTCGCGGCGCATCCTCGCGCTTTGGTGGCCCGGCGCTACGGCTTTCTCAATAGTGCGGCGGGATTTCGTCGCGCGGATGTCGCGGTTCGCTGGGCGCCGCCGGTTGCATCAACTGGTACAACTCGCGGATCTGCGCCTGTAGCAGATCAATCTGCTGCTGCTGGCGAAACACTGTGCGATTGAGTTCTTCGAGGTGATCTTCGCTGAGGCCAAGCTTGATTTCGAGTTCCGCTACTCTGGATTCCATGCCGATTCTCCAGTGATCCAATGACGAAGGGCGCCGCGCGGCGCCCTTCGCTGATTTCGCCATCAGTCGCGCAACTATTCCGCGATCAGCCGAAATTCCTTGCAGTAAAATCCCAGTTCGCCAGGGAAGCCAGGAAGGTTTCGACAAACTTGGGCCGGGCATTCCGGTAGTCGATGTAATAGGCGTGTTCCCAGACATCGATGGTCAGCAGCGCCTTGTTTTCGCTGTTCAGCGGAGTGCCCGCGCCCGAGGTGTTGACGATATCCACCGAACCGTCCGGCTTTTTCACCAGCCAGGTCCAACCCGAGCCGAAATTGCCGACGGCGGAGGTCTGGAAGGCTTTCTTGAACTCATCGAAGCTGCCCCACTTCTTGTTGATCGCATCCGCCAGAGCGCCGGCCGGCGTGCCGCCACCGCCGACTTTCATGCTGTTCCAGAAGAAGCTGTGATTCCAGACCTGAGCCGAGTTGTTGAAAATGCCTCCGGCCGGCGCTTTCTTGATGATGGCTTCAAGGTCCAGGCTCTCGTACTCGGTGCCCTTGATCAGGTTGTTAAGATTGGTCGCATAGGCCTGATGGTGCTTGCCATAGTGGTATTCGAAGGTTTCTTTCGAAATGTGCGGGGCCAGCGCATCCATCGCATACGGCAGGGGGGGCAGGGTATGTTCCATTGTGGTTCTCCTGTTGCAGTGGGTATGAAAGGCAATAAGTTGACTACTATAGTCAAGAATATGTCAGGTGGCAATTGAACGGTGGTTCGGGGTACTCGTGAGGATACCGGCTTCTGCGCTGCCGCGCGCCAGGTAGAGGCTTACTGTCTGACCTGGATGCAGGCTGGAAGCGTCTGTTACCAGCTTGCCGCCGGCGTCACGGACGATGGAGAAACCTCTGGCCAGGGTTGCTTCGGGGTTCAGATGAGCGAGTGCTGCGGCAATGTTCTCCAGTCGGTTAAGCCGCTGACGATGTTGTTCCCGGATGGCCGTGCCCAGGCGTTGCGCCAGCAGTCCGATGTTTCCGCTGCGCCTTTCGGTACGGGGAACTGTGCGGCTCAGACTGAGGGCTGCGTGATTCAGGCGGTCTCGATGGCGGCGCAGGCCGTGGGCCAGAGACGCATCCAGTTGCGATCCGAGCAGCGCAAGCCGGTCGCGTGCCTGCGCCAGGCGCGTCGCCGGATGAACGAGGCGCAGCGAGAGGTGATCCAGCTCCTGCTGCTCACGGGCGATACGATATTGCGCGGCCCGGCCTAGTGCGGTTTCAAGATCGGCAATTTCGCCAGCTGCTGCGTACCATCCTTGCGTGGCCAGTTCGGTAGCTGCGGTCGGCGTTGCGGCGCGCAAGTCAGCAACATAGTCGGTGATGGTGGTATCGGTCTCGTGACCGACGCCACTGATGACCGGCAGCGTACTGGCGGCAATTGCTCGTGCCACGACTTCTTCGTTGAATGCCCAAAGGTCTTCAATGCTGCCGCCACCCCGTACGACAAGAAGCAGGCTGCACTCGTTGCGCCGGCCTGCCACGGTGATCGCCCCGGCTATATCCTCGGCGGCGCTGTCGCCCTGCACCAGCGCAGGGTAAAGGATCGCTGTGAGATGCGGTGCGCGGCGCTGCAGCGTGACCAGCACATCACGCAGGGCGGCGGCGCGTGGTGAACTGATGATCCCGATGCTGCGTGGAAACCGCGGTAGCGGGCGCTTGCGCTCGGCAGCAAACAAGCCTTCGGCCTCCAGTCGCGCCTTCAATCTGGCGAAGGCCTCGAACAGACGCCCCAGTCCGGCGCGCCGCAGTGCCTCGATGTTGAGCTGAAAGTCGCCGCGCGGCTCATAGAGCGAAACCAGGGCACGCGCTTCGACCTGCTGCCCGTTTTCCAGTCGCCAGGGAACCGAGCTTGCGCGTGAGCGGAACATTACACAGCGTGCCTGTGCCGCTTCGTCCTTCAGCGAGAAGTAAAGGTGGCCTGAGGTGGCACGGGTCAGGTTGGAGATTTCGCCCGCCACCCAGAGCAGCGGGAACTCCCTCTCCAGGCTCGCACGTGCGCGCCGGTTGAGTTCGCTGATGCTGACGACAGTGGCGGGGTCGAGCATGGACTGGATGCGTTCTGGCAAGGATGAGCAAGAAAGAAAATTCTACAGCATCCACAATCCGGGCCGGCCCCGCCGACAACGCAGGGAAAAGCACACGTGTGCAGGTCGCTGGCGTAGCCAGTTGATTAATTGGTAATTTGTTTGTCTAAAAATTGCTCAATAAATGGAAAGCCCGTGAGGGCGGTCGGTTCAGCTTGCTTGTCACACGATCACCCACAATTTTATCCACAGATTCTGTGGATAAAACTGCCAGCGCAGATTCCCGTTTTCCCGATGACTTGAGACTGTCGTGCGCGCCCTGAGGGCCGCTGACGCTGGGGAAATTGGTTACCGTCTCTTTTTCGGAATTCAGGACGACATCCTTTTGTATTGCTGAATCGTCCCACTCGGGCTAAAGTTCGCGCTTTCCCGCTTACCGGAGTTGTCCACGTGTTTTCCATCATTCAGGCTGCCGGCTGGCCCATTTGGCCGTTGCTGTTCGCTTCTGTCATCGCTGTCGCTCTCATCATCGAACGCGCCGCGGCACTGCGCCGCACCAAGATCGTCCCTACCGGTTTGCTGCAAAGCGCGGTCGCCGATTACCGTCAGAGCGGGATCTCCGATGCTCAGCTGGCGCGCCTGGAAGCTCACTCGCCGCTGGGCCGGGTGCTGGCAGCCGGCATGCGCAATGCCAAGAGCTCTCGCGAAATCATGAAGGAGGCGATCGAAGAAGCCGGGCGCGGGGTGGCCCATGACCTGGAAAGATTCCTTACGACATTGGGTACCATCGCCACGGTTGCGCCGCTGATGGGCCTGTTTGGCACCGTGGTGGGCATGATAGAAATCTTCGGCTCCTCGACTGCCGCTGGCAACAATCCGCAGGC